>JBKPTT010000142.1:0-35295 GCA_046735635.1 Acidobacteriota bacterium
CACGAACGGCGTCCGCGTCGATTCAGGGAGCGACGGGGTCGGCTCCGGGACCATCGGCAGTGGCTTCATTTGTATTGCCACAATTGCCAGAATCACCGGAATTGATTGGCAATTCTGGCAATTCGGCGACTATGGAAATCCTCTATTCAGTCGTCGTCCGTTCGTTGCGCTCGAGCGCCGCCTTCATTGTGTGCCACGCGAGGCTCGCGCACTTCACGCGCACGGGGAATTCGCGCACGCCGGCGAGCGCCGACAGCTTTCCGAGGTCTTCCACCGGTTGATCCGGCGGCGTCGTGACCACCGAGTGAAACCGCTGGAACAGCGACCGTGCCTCGCCGACGGTGTGCCCCTTTACTGCGTCGGTCATCAACGACGCCGACGCTTTCGAGATCGCGCATCCGGTTCCCTGGAACGCCACGTCCCTGATGATGTCGCCGTCGATCTGCACATACAGCTTCAAGCGATCGCCGCAGAGCGGGTTGTATCCTTCGGCGTGATGGCTCGCGCCGTCGATCGTTCGGTAGTTCCTCGGGCGCTTGTTGTGGTCGAGGATCACCTCCTGATACAGATCGGTGAGGTCTGACATCAGCCGAACACCTCGCGCACCTTCGCGAGGCCGCGGACGAGCGCGTCGATATCCCCACGGGTGTTGTAAATGCCGAGCGACGCGCGAATGGTTGCCGTGACGCCGTACCGATCCATGACCGGCTGCGCACAATGCTGGCCCGTTCGCACGGCGACGCCCTCGGTGTCGAGAATCGTGCCGGCGTCGTGCGGATGCACGTTCTCCAGCACGAACGACAGCACACCCGTTTTGTGGCGCGCCTGTCCGATGACCCGCGTCCCCGCGATTTCGCGTACTCGTCGGGTCGCGTACTCGAGGAGCGCGTCCTCGTGCGCGAGCGCGGCGTCGCGATCGATTCCGCTCAGGTAGTCGATCGCCGCGCCAAATCCCACGACACCTGCAATGTTCGGCGTCCCAGCTTCGAACTTGTACGGGATCGCGTTGTACTCGGTCTTCTCGAACGTCACCGACGCAATCATGTCGCCGCCGCCCTGGTAGGGGGGCATCGCCTCGAGCAGCCGCCGCCGCCCGTACAGGACGCCGATGCCGGTGGGACCGAACATCTTGTGGCTCGAGAAAGCGTAGAAATCACATCCGAGCGCCTGGACGTCGACGGGCAGATGCGGCACCGCCTGCGCACCGTCGATCAGCACGACCGCGCCCGCGCCGTGGGCCTGATCGATGATGTCGCCTATTGGATTGATCGTCCCGAGCGAGTTCGACACATGGCTGACCGCGACGATCCGGGTGCGCGAGGTCAGAAGTGCGCCGAGCGCCTCGACGTCAATCTCGCCCGCATCGTTGATCGGCGCCACCCGCAGGACCGCGCCCGTCTGCTCGCACACGAGCTGCCAGGGCACGATGTTGGAATGGTGCTCCAGCCAGGAGATCAGCACCTCGTCGCCCGGCCGCAGCATCACGCGGCCGTAGCTCTGCGCGACCAGGTTGATCCCGTCGGTCGTTCCCTTCGTCAGAACGATCTCGTGCGGATCGCCGGCGTTGATGAACGTCGCCGCCTTCGCGCGCGCCCCTTCGTACAGCGCCGTCGCGCGCTCGCTCAGCAGGTGCGTCGCCCGATGAATATTCGCGTTCGCGTGACGGTAGTAGTCGTCCATCGCGTCCAGGACGGACTGAGGCTTCTGGCTCGTGTTCGCGCTGTCGAGATAGACAAGCGGCTTCCCGTGGATGCGCTCCGACAGGATCGGAAAATCGGCGCGCACCTTCTGCACGTCGAACCGTGCCCGCGTCGCGGTTGCCGTCGTCGGAGTCATGCCGCGTCGATCTCCGCGAGATCCTTGGCGAGCTGTGCATACAGCTCGCCTTCGAGCGCCGTCTTCAACGACTCAATCTTCACGCGCTCGAGGATCTGTCCCGCGAAGGCGTGAATCAGCATGTCCCGCGCTTCGAAGTACGTCAGACCACGCGCGCGCAGGTAGAAGATCGCATCCTCGTCGAGCTGTCCGATCGCCGCGCCATGCGTGCACTTGACGTCGTCGGCAAAGATCTCGAGCTGCGGCTTCGTATTGATCGAGGCGGAATCCGAGAGCAGGAGCGCGCGGTTGGTCTGCTTCGCGTCGGTCTTCTGCGCATCCGGCCTCACGACGATTTTGCCGTTGAAGATCGCGCGCGCCTTTCCGCCGAGAATGCCCTTGTAGACTTCGTGGCTCGGGCAATGCGGCTTCGCGTGGTCGATCATCGTGTGATTGTCGACCAGACGATCGCCGTCGGCCAGGTAGAGGCCGTTCAGCGTGCACTCCGCGCCCTCGCCGTCGAGCAGCGCGTTTACATCGTTCCGTGCGAG
Organism: Acidobacteriota bacterium; assembly: GCA_046735635.1. Classification (GTDB taxonomy): domain Bacteria; phylum Acidobacteriota; class Vicinamibacteria; order Vicinamibacterales; family 2-12-FULL-66-21; genus JALZOC01. The sequence goes on from JBKPTT010000142.1 coordinate 2,367, forward strand.
CTTTCCGCCGAGCGAGAACGAGTGCGACGAGAATGTCGCGCTTCGCGCCGCGTGGACGTGCATGCTCGCTACGTGGAATGCGTCGAAGCTCTCCTCCTGGACCTTGTAGTGGTCCACAATCGAGTGCTCCCCCGCAACGATTTCCGTGACTGCGTTCGTGAAATAGACGGCGCCGCGGGGTCCGACAAACGTCTCGACGATGCGTACCTGCGTGCGGTCGCCAGCGACGATGAGCGCACGAGCACTCGTCATCACACGCGCCGCTCGGCTGGTCGTGACAAACAGCAGGTGAAGCGGTTTGTCGAGCACGACACCGTCGGGAACATACACGTACGCGCCGTCACCCGCGAACGCGGTATTGAGCGCCGTAAACGCCTTCGTCCCGAAATCCGCCAGCTGACCGAAGTACCGCTGGACGATCTCGGGCTGTTGGGTCATCGCGCCGGCGAGCGAGCCCGCACGAACGCCCGCCGGCAGACCTGCGGCTCTGGTCAGCTCGGGCGAGACCCTTCCATTGACGACAACGATGCGGTGCTCGGCGTCGCTATACAGGTAGTCCGAAAGCTCCGCTTCGCTCGTGTGCGCGCCGTCGGCATCGGCCAGTCGGAACTCCGAGGATGCGATGGGCGCGACATTTGTGAAGCGCCACTCCTCGTCGCGAGTTGTCGGAAACCCGAGCGCGCCGAACCGCGCGGCCGCGCGGTCACGAAGATCCTGCAGCCAGCGCGGTCCGCCCTGCGGCCGCTGCTCGAGCACGGCTGCCCATGGCTGAAGCTTCTCTGCAAGCTGTGTCATGGCTAGGCGGCCTCGATCCAGCCGTAGCCGCGCTTCTCGAGCTCGAGCGCGAGCTCCTTCCCGCCGGACTTCACGATCCGCCCGCTGCTGAGCACGTGGACGTAGTCGGGAACGATGTAGTCGAGCAGCCGCTGATAGTGAGTCACCACGATGATCGCGCGGTCGGGCATCCGCATCGCGTTCACGCCACTGGCCACCAGCTTCAGCGCGTCGATGTCGAGGCCCGAGTCCGTTTCGTCCAGGATCGCCAGCTTCGGCTCGAGCAGCGCCATCTGGAAGATCTCGTTCCGCTTCTTTTCGCCGCCCGAGAACCCTTCGTTCACCGCGCGGCTCAACATGCTCTGATCGATCTCGAGGAGCTTGGCCTTCTCCTTCACCAGCTGCATGAACTCCATCGCGTCGAGCTCGGGCTCGCCGTTGTGCTTCCGTTTCGCGTTCAGCGCGGCCTTCAGGAAGTAGGCGTTGTTCACGCCGGCAATCTCGACGGGATACTGAAAGGCCATGAACACGCCCTCGCGCGCGCGCTCGTCGGGATCCATATCCAGAAGGTCCTTGCCTTCGAAGCGCACCTCGCCGGCAGTCACTTCGTACTCGGGATGCCCCGAGAGCGCTCGCGCGAGCGTGCTCTTGCCGGACCCGTTGGGCCCCATGATGGCATGCACTTCGCCGGCGTCGACGTGGAGATCGATCCCCTTGAGGATCTGTTTGCCTTCGACCTTCACCTGCAGATTCTTGATATCAAGCATGGAAAGAAATTCTGATTTTTGATTGCTGATTGCTGATTTATTTGCCGATTGTCGAAGTAAGAAATTCTGATTTTTGATTGCTGATTTATTTGCTGATTGTCGACGTAAGACTGACTGATGATTTCGCTCTGCATGCCCTTCAATCAGCATTCAGCAATCATCAATTAGCATTTCTTCTCAGCCCACCGAGCCTTCGAGCGAGACGCTCAGAAGCTTCTGCGCTTCGACGGCGAACTCCATCGGCAGCTCCCGGAAGACCTCCTTGCAGAAGCCGCTGACAATCATGTTCACGGCATCCTCGGTCGTGAGCCCGCGCTGCCGGCAATAGAAGATCTGATCCTCGCCGATCTTCGACGTCGAGGCTTCGTGCTCCACGCGCGCCGACGTGTTCTTGATCTCGAGATATGGGAACGTGTGGGCGCCGCACTTGTCGCCGATGAGCAGCGAATCGCACTGCGAGTAGTTCCGCGCGTGCTTCGCGTTCTTGCCGACGCGGACGAGCCCGCGATACGTGTTCTGCCCGTGGCCCGCCGAGATGCCCTTCGAGACGATCGTGCTGCGGGTGTTCTTCCCGAGATGGATCATCTTCGTGCCGGTGTCGGCCTGCTGCCAGTTGTTCGTCGTCGCGACCGAGTAAAACTCCCCAATCGAGTTGTCGCCCTGCAGAATGCAGCCTGGGTACTTCCACGTGATCGCGGAGCCGGTCTCCACCTGCGTCCACGTGATCTTCGACCCACGCCCCTGACACAGTCCGCGCTTGGTGACGAAGTTGTAGATGCCGCCCTTGCCTTCCTTGTCGCCCGGATACCAGTTCTGGATCGTGGAGTACTTGATCGTCGCGTCGTCGTGAGCCACCAGCTCGACGACGGCGGCGTGAAGCTGATTCTCGTCGCGCATGGGCGCCGTGCAGCCTTCGAGGTAGCTCACGTACGCGCCTTCGTCGGCGACGATGAGGGTCCGCTCGAACTGACCGGTGTCCTTCGCGTTGATACGGAAATACGTCGAGAGCTCCATCGGGCACCGCACGCCCTTCGGGATGTACACGAACGAGCCATCGCTGAACACGGCCGAGTTCAACGCTGCGAAGAAGTTGTCGGTGTGCGGAACGACCGATCCGAGATACTTGCGCACGAGATCCGGGTGCTCGCGGACGGCTTCCGAGAACGACATGAAGATGATGCCTTGCTTCGCCAGCGTCTCCCGGAACGTCGTCGCGACAGACACGCTGTCGAACACTGCGTCGACGGCAACCCCGGCGAGCATCTTCTGTTCCTCGATGGGGATCCCGAGCTTGTCGAACGTTCGCTTGACCTCGGGGTCGACCTCGTCAAGGCTGTTGAGCGCTTTCTTCCGCTTCGGCGCCGAGTAATACACGATGTCCTGATAGTTGATCGGGTCGTACCTGACGTTCTGCCACGTCGGCTCTTTCATCGTGAGCCACATGCGATACGCCTTCAACCGCCACTCGAGCAGCCATTCCGGCTCGTTCTTCTTTTCCGAGATCAGCCGGACGACGTCCTCGCTCAACCCTTTCGGAATCGTCTCGGTCTCGACGTCGGTGTAGAAGCCGTACTTGTACTCGCGGGTTGCGAGTTCTTCGATGGTCTCGGTGGATGTAGACATGTTTACACGCTGAAGCTCGTACCACACCCGCACGTCGACTTGGCGTTCGGGTTGTTGAAAATGAAGCCGCGGCTCACGAGCGCCGTGTCGTAGTCGAGTGTGGTGCCCTTGATGAGGGGATAACTCTTCGGATCGACGTACACCTTCGAACCCTGCGGGCCTTCGAACACGTGATCGCCCTCGCGCGGCGACGGTTCCCACGCGAACGTGTAGCTCAGACCGGAACACCCGCCAGCCTTGATGCCAATCCGCAGCCCGCCTTCCGGAATTCCGTTCTTCGCGGTCATCTTGCGGATCAAAGCGGCGGCGTTTTCGCTGATTTCAAGCATCGGTTGCGGTCCGGACTCACGGTGGCCGTCCTATCTACGACCAGAACAGTCCTATTTTAGTTCCCCCCGATGGCGCACGCAAGTAGCCCGATACGTTCTTGAGATTCGCCGCACTTTCGCCTAAACTTCGACCATTCATGGCGTACCTGGGTTTGGCAGGGCTGGCCGCCGCCGCGCTGTTCCTGTGGCTCTATGTCAAAGCCACGACTGAGCTTGCAGCCCTGAGGGCGCGGCTGGAGACCGAACGGGCGGCGGGCGAGGAGAAGCTCAGACTCCTCGAGGGGGCGCGCCAAACGCTTAAAGAAACGTTCACTGTCGCCTCCGCGGAGGCGCTCCAAGCCAACAGCGCCACATTTCTGCGGCTTGCACAAGCCGAGCTCGACGCCAAACGCGGCGCGATCGAACAGATCGTGGAGCCGCTGAAAGAGTCGCTCACCCGGGTCGACACGAAACTCCAGCAGGTCGACCACGGCCGTATTGCGGCGCAGGCGCAGCTCACCACCCAGCTCCAGACATTGAGGGACAGCAATCAGTCTCTCCAGGCAGAGACGAACAAGCTCGTGCGTGCGCTCCGTTCGCCGAATCAGCGCGGCCGATGGGGCGAGGTTCAGCTCCGTAACATCATCGAACGCGCGGGGATGACCGAGTACTGCGGCGATTTCATCGAGAAGCATGCCGTGGATGGAGACGACGGCCAGCGCGCAATACCGGACGTCACCGTGCGTCTGCCGAACGGCGCGTGCATCATCATCGATTCGAAGGTGCCGATCGACGCGTATCTCACCTCAATCGAGGAGACCGATGACGGGAGGCGTGAAGCGCTGCTGCGCAATCACGCCAAGCAGGTGCGGGCGCACATCAAGGCACTCGGGGCGAAGAGCTATTGGGCGAAGTTCACGCCCACGCCGGAGCTCGTCGTGATGTTCATCCCCGGCGAGCCCCTGTTCAGCGCGGCGCTTCAAGCCGATTCGACGCTGTTCGATTACGCCGCCGATCAACGCGTGATCCCGGCATCGCCGCTGACACTGCTCGCGCTCCTGAGGACGGTCGCGTCCGCGTGGCAACACTACCGTCTGGCCCAGAGCGCCGAAGAGATCCGATCGCTCGGAACGGAACTGTACGAGCGGCTCGCGGTGATGGCAGAGTACGTCGCGGACGTCGGTGCCAACCTGAAGCAGGCCGGCGCCGCGTACGACAGATTCCTCGGATCGCTCGAATCGCGCGTGCTCGTCACGGCTCGACGGTTCCGCGACCTCGGGGTGAGCGCGACCAAGGACATCGCCGAGAGCACGCCGCTCGCGCTCGAAACGCGCGAGCCGAAAGCCAACGAGCTGCGGGTTCCCGTCCAGGAATCGTTGATCGAAGCCGAAGTCCTCGACGAGATAGCGGAGCCTGTCCTGAGCGAGCCCGCGATCGCGCGAGTCGAAGGGCCTGTCCTGAGCGAGCCCGCGATCGCGCGAGTCGAAGGGGCTATTTAACGCTCGACGTCATCACGACGCCGGCGCGCACCTCGATCTCGCCCGGGGTGACGGGCGTGGTGGCGGCGTCGGCCTGCATCGCCATCGTGCGCACCATTGGAAGCGGCCTTGGCTCGGGCACGACCGCTCGCTGTTCTTCGATCCGGATGACGCGCTCGACGTGAAGGCCCGCACCGCTCGCCGCGGCATCGGCCCTCGCACGCGCATCCGCCACGGCCAGCCGCAGCGCCTCCCGCTCCGCGTCGTCGCGCTTCTTCAGATCGAAACGGATGCCGCTCACCGACGTGGCGCCCGATGACACCGCGGCATCGAGCACTTCTCCCGCTCTCGCGAGATCGTCGAGGCGCACCTCGACCGTGTTCCGCGCGACGTAATCTCGCAAGACCTGCCGCCCGCTCACGTAGTCGTACTCCGGTTGCAAATCGTACCCCGACGTGCGGATCGCGTCGCCGCTCAACCCGAGCGCCTTCAACCTGCCCATCACTGCCGTCATCGCGTCCGCGTTCGCTCGCTGCGCTTCGCGCGGGCTCTTGGCGCGTGCCTCCGCCGCAATCGACACCCATGCGCGATCCGGCGCGAGCTTCACCACGCCTTCTCCGGTCGTGACGATGACGGGCCCCTCGCTGCCTCCCGGTTTCGGGGCAGTCTCAGGGGCGGGTGGCTGCGCGAAGGCAGGAACGGCCAGCGGTATGGTGAGCACGAGTGCGGCGAAAATCTTAGACATCGCAAACGACCCTGAAACCGATTCCGTACGAGTACGTATCGGGTGGAACCTTGTGTCTGTGGCTGCACGTCAGCATTCGGACGTCGACCGAGAGCCAGCTGCCGCCGCGAAGTACCCGAAGCGTACCATTCCGCGGCCCTGTGGGGGCCCTGTCCGGTGAAATGGAGTAGTAAGCCGGGCTGTGCCAGTCGTGGACCCACTCCCACACGTTCCCCGCCATGTCGAACAGGCCATAGCCGTTGGGCGGATAACTTCTGCAACGTGAGGTTCCCTGTGTCCTTTTGAGGGATGGGTCGGCGAGGAAGTTGGCAAGATTGCGGTCCAGCCGGTCGCCCCACGGGTACCGGTTCCCCTCGAGTCCGCCGCGCGCGCCCTTTTCCCATTCCGCTTCGGTCGGCAGCCGCACTGTCCTGCCGGTCGCAGCCGCCAACCACGCGCAATACGCCGCAGCGTCTTCCCATTGCACGAGCGTGACAGGGTGGTCGAGGCGATCCGCCGGCGGCTCGCAATCGCGCCAGGAATAGGGTTCACCGGCAGAACGAAACGTCGTCTCGCGCTCGGCGCCGCCGGCGGTTACCACGAGCGGGAGCTCGTAAATTGCGGGCGCCCGGTGGTTGGTCTCCCGCACGAACCGCGCATACTCCGCGTGCGTCACGGGATGCACCGCCATCAGGAAGTCCTCGAGGTGCACCCGATGCGTGGGCCGTTCGTCCTCGTCTGCGTCATCTGATCCCATCATGAAATCGCCGGACGGGATCAGCGCGAACTCCGGCAGAAGATCAGCAGCAGCCATCAGGTCAGAGCGGCCACAGAATACCAGCCACTCACGAACGCATACAACGTTATCGCGCGCCGCGAGCAACACTCGCCCGCGCCCGGCTATAGACTGTGTCGTGAGGCGTCAAGTGAGCCGCGCGTGCGCCGATCTGGCGCTGATCGGATTCGGAAACGTCGCGAAACGATTCGTCACGCTGCTCGACGAGCGGCGCGACTGGCTCGCACGCGAATGCGGTTTGGAGTGCCGCATTGTCGGGGTGGCAACACGCAGTCACGGTTGCACGTACTGTCCGCAAGGGGTGCCGAACGCCGATCTGACTGGAAACGAATCGATCCGGCGCTTCGACGCAAGTTCCACCGCGATGGACGTCATTCAGCGACTCGGGACTTCCGACGCTTCGTTACGAGTTGTAGTCGAGACGACTACGCTCGATGTCCGCGGCGGGCAGCCTGCAATCGATCACGTCCGCACCGCGATTGCGGCCGGATGCCACGTAGTCACCGCCAACAAGGGTCCCGTGGCGTTTGCATACGAAGAACTGCGCGACCGAGCGGCAGCCGCGGGCGTATCGTTCCTCTTCGAGGGGGCGGTCATGGACGGAATCCCCATTTTCAATCTCGTCCGCGAAACTCTGCCCGCCGTGGAGATTACCGGCTTCCGGGGAGTGATCAACAGCACGACCAATCACATCCTGACCGCTCTCGAGAATGGTGAACGCTTCGAGGACGCGCTCGCTCGGATGCAGAGGGAAGGAATCGCCGAAGCGGATCCCTCTCTCGACGTCGACGGGTGGGACGCCGCGGCCAAGACCGCGGCGCTCGCGAACGTGCTGCTTGGCGCACGCATCACCCCGCACGACGTACGTCGCGTCGGCATTCGCCCGGAGGACGGGCCGCGGGCGCAGGAAGCTTGGTCACGAGGCCGACGTTTGAAGCTCGTCGCGTCGGCCGCGCGTGGATCTGCCGATGGCGACGTCACCGCATCGGTCGAGCCGACGGAACTGGAGGGGAACGACATCCTCGCGGTCGTCCAGGGAAAGGCAAACGTGCTGGCACTTCGAACCGACTTCCTCGGGGAAATGGCGATTGCTCAACTCGACGGCAGTCTGACACACACCGCGTACGCGTTGCTGAGCGACCTCGTTACGGTTCGGCGCCGGCAGCAAGCGCTCGCCGCAGAGCCCGTTCGTCGTAGCCTTTGATGGCGTGCCCGTCGATGATCGTGACCGGAACGACCTTGAACCCCATCGAGAGAAGCTCGTCGTATGCGGCCGGGTCGTCCTCGATGTTCCGTTCGGTAAACGCCTGCCGTGCTCGTGAAAGAAACTCCTTCACCATGTCGCAGGCGCGTCAATGCGAACCGGTGAACACCGTGATGTGGTGCGCCACCCTCCGATTCTATGCCGACTGACGACGCTCCCCTTTCGCACATCACCGTCGTGGACTTCACGCGCGTGTTGTCGGGACCGTATTGCACGATGCTGCTCGCCGACATGGGTGCACGCGTCATCAAGATCGAACAGCCTGGGCGCGGCGACGACACGCGAGCCTGGGGGCCGCCATTCGTCAAGGGCGAGAGCGCGTACTTCCTCAGCATCAATCGCAACAAGGAAAGTCTCACGCTCGATTTGAAACATTCCGCGGCGGCCGAAGTGATCGGCACGCTGCTGCGGAACGCGGACGTCCTCGTCGAGAACTTCCGGCCCGGAACAATGGAGCGGCTCGGCTTCGGGTACGAGGCGCTGCGGCCGGAATGCCCGCATCTGGTTTACTGCTCGATCTCGGGATTTGGCCAGAGCGGCCCTCGCCGCGGCGAGCCGGGGTACGATGCCGTCATCCAGGCCGAAGCGGGTTTGATGAGCATCACCGGCGCGGCCAATGGCCCGCCGTACCGACTCGGCGTGGCGATCGCGGATATCGTGAGCGGGATGTTCGCGGCGCAGGGCATCGCCATGGCGCTCATCGCGCGGACGCGCACGGGCCGTGGTCAGCGTGTGGACGTCGGAATGCTCGACGCGACCGCCGCCTTGTTGACGTATCAAGCGGGCATCTATTTCGCCACGGGCTCGACTCCGGTGCGGATGGGCAACCGACATCCGACCATCGTTCCCTACGAGACGTTCACAGCGCGTGACGGCGATTTCGTCGTGGCGGTGGGAAACGACGAACAGTGGCGGCGCTTTTGCGGAGTGCTCGGCGAGCACACGCTCGGCGAGGACGAGCGGTTCGCCACCAATCGCGATCGGGTCACCAACTACGGAGTGCTGCGGCCCATCGTCGAGACGCGCCTGAAAACGCGGACGCGCGACGAGTGGGTCGGAGGTCTGAAGTCCGCCGGCGTTCCCTGCGGCTCGGTGCGGGATGTCGCGGAAGCGCTGCAGGATACCCAGCTGACCGCACGCGAGATGATCCAGACGCTTCAGCATGTCTCGGCCGGCCCGGTGCGCGCGCTCGGCGTGCCGGTGAAGCTGTCCGACACCCCTGGCTCACTCCGTACCGCGCCGCCCGCCCTCGGCCAGCATACCGAGGAGATCCTTCGTCGCGACTGCGGGTTGTCGCAGGAGCAGGTCGAGCGGTTGCGGGTGAGCGGCGTCGTCTAGGCGGGGCTCGAACCCGCCCCTACCGCTCGACGAACGGAACGATCTCTTCCACTAGAAACGTGAGCACGTCTTCGTCGGTGAGGTCGGCGACAGGTGCACCCGCGCCGACCGTACGTTCGTTCGAGATCATGCGACGTCCGCGCCCGCGCGTGGTGCGGCCCAGGACCGCCGGGGGATCCGACGAGTCGTCGAGTACGAGCTCGATGAATTCATCGGGGGATCGTTCAGCCGAGAGGCGCACAGAGCCTGCCGGCGTGAACACTTTGAACGGATGGGATTCCGCCGTCAGCGCCGCGGCGAACTGATGGAAAACCGGCGTGGCACGCTCCGTCAGGAAGACCTGGTAGTCGCGAGCCGCGGCGTCGTTCCGTGCACGCCGTTCGGCGGCGTTCTGTTTCGCTTTTTCGATGGCAGCTCGCACCCGGCGGCGGACTTCAGAAACCTCCATCAGGCGCGCCTCTCCGTGCCGGTGACATTGATGCCCTCGCGCTCGAGCGCCGCAACCAAGGCGCGGCGATCGGGTGCGCTCGCGCACGCATCGCCGATCTCCACGATGGCATCGCGCACGAGCGTTCCGAGCGCGTCCACCATCGTCCGCATTCCAAGAGCACGACCGCTCTCGATCGCAATCGGGAGCTGGTCGATCGCGCCGTCCAGGACGAGCTTCCGCACTGCGGGGCTGGTGAGCAGAATCTCGCGCGCCGCCACCCGGCCGCCCGCCGGCTTCGGTACGAGCACCTGCGCGATGACAGATCGCAGCGAGCCGGCCAACGAGGCACGCACCTGCGACCGCCGGTCCGCGGGGAAGCCATCGATGAGACGCTCGATTGCGGCCGGTGCGGTACGAGCCGAAATGGATCCAAACACGAGCCGCCCCGCTCGGGCCGCGTCGAGCGCGGCGACCAACGCTTCAGGGGCTCGCAAGTCCTCGATCACGAGTACGTCCGGACCTTCTCGAAGCGCTGCGCGCGCGGCCGAGGCGATGGCGTCACCGTCGCCTCGCACCTCGCGTTGGCTGATGAGCGAGAGCCCCTTCTCGTGTACCTTCAGAATCTGCGACTCGATCGTGATGACATGGTCGTATCGTGTGGCGTTGATGAAGTCTACAAAGGCCCCGAGCATCGTCGACTTGCCGCTCGATCGCGGGCCCGCGACGATGACCAGTCCGTCGGCCTCCGCGCAGAGCGACTGCAATTGTTCGGGAAGTCCGATGTCATCGGCGGGGCTCACCTCCGCGGCGGCAAGATGACAGATCAGGCCGGAGCCCGAGTGGTCGCGGAACGTGACGCACCGCACGCGGCCTACCTCCGGAACGGTGCAGGCCCACTCGGGCGCCGCGTCGGCAACCTGGTCCCGCGCCGCAAACTCGAACACGAACCGCTCAACCTCGCCAGCGGCAATTGGCGCATAAGTTCCAACGACGGATATCTGCCCGTCGACGCGCATCATGGGCCGCGTGTCGACGACGGCGTACAAGGTGGAGGCGCCATATGACGCCGCAGCGCGCAGCAACTCGACGAGCGACGCTTCCTGCGACGCTTCCGCGGGGACGATTGGCTGCGGTTGATGCCGCCTGAAGACGGAGTGGTGCGGCACAAGGACGGACGCCGATGCACGCTCCCGCTCGATCTCGGCCGCCTCACGTTCCTGGAGCGCCGCCGCGGCGTGTTCCGCCGCCGCGGTCACCTTGGCGTCGGCAATCTCGGCGACGGCCTGTTGCGCGAGCTCGGCCACTTTTTGCCCGGCGATCTCGAGAATTCTTCGTGAGGCCAGCTCGGCGACCGTCCGTTCTGCGATTTCTGCAATCTTCTGTTCGGCGAGCTCGGTCACTCTCAGGTCTGCAATCTCAGCGATCTGCTGCGCCGCGATCTCGGCAACCGTCTGTTCCGCGAGTTCGCCGACTTTCTGTTGCGCCACTCGCGCTACGGTCTGCTCGGCGATCTGTGCGACCTTGTGTTCCGCAACGTGTGCGACGGTGTGCTCGGCGAATTCTGCCACCTTCTGTTCCGCAACGTGCGCAACGGTCCGCTCGGCGAATTCCGTCACCCTCACTTCGGCGACGTGCGCCACCGTCTGCTCGGCGAATTGCGCCACTCTCACTTCGGCGACGTGCGCCACCGTCTGCTCGGCGAATTGCGCCACTCTCACTTCGGCGACTTGCGCGACCGTCCGTTCCGCTACGTGCGCAACGGTCTGTTCGGCGACTTCGGCAACCTTCTGTTCTGCGACCTGGAGAACGGTTTGCTCGGCGACTTCGGCGACCTTCTGGTTGGCAACGTTCACAACCGTTTGCACGGCAAGTTCGGCGACCTTCTGGTTCGCAACGTGCGTAACGGTCTGTTCGACAACTTCCGCGATTTTCCGCTCGGCCAGCTGCGCGACACGTTCTTCAGCGACCGTGCCGATCCGCCGCTCCGCGAGCTCGCCAACTTTCTGCTCTGCGATGCTGGCGACGCGCTGCTCTGCGGCCTCGACGATCTTCCGCTCCGCAAGCTCAGAGATCCGTTGGTGCGCGAGCTCGGTGATCTTCTGGTCGGCGAGAGCCGCAACCCGCCGTTCCGCCGCTTCGTGGACTTTCTGATCGGCGATTTCGGCGACTCGCTCCTCGGCGGCTTCGCGGACACGCTGACCAGCGATCGCGGCGACCTGCTGTTCCGCGAGCCGGGCAACCTGCTGTTCGGCGAGTCGGGCGATCTGCTGTTCGGCAATCTCGCCGACCTTTCGCTCCGCGAGCGCGGCCACCTTCTGTTCCGCGATCTCGACAACTTTCTGTTCTGCGATTTCCCTGACCCTGATCTCAGCCTGCTCTTCGATGAACCGTTCGCCCTCGCTGTCGATTCGTTCTGAACCGGTTCCGTGAGGCGCGTGAGTCAATTCGAGCAGCGCGCCGTCGGCCTCGAGGTCGTACGCCGAAGATTCGAAATCGTCCTCGTCGGTGACGCGTGACGCCTCCCGCTGGATGGAGGGCGGCTTCACCGCGATCTCGAACACTGGAGCGCCGGTGATCTCCTCGTCCAGCCCCGAAACGTCCGAATCCCCGGCGGATATTTCGTGCACCGCATCCTCTTCCGCCTCGACGGTGATCTCGAGGTCCGGCTCCGCTCCAACGGCGGCGTCAGATTCTGCTTCGGCCGTCGCGGGCACGGCGGGCGGCAGAGGCGAGGACTCCGAATGGATGGCTTCGTGGGGTTGTGTGTGCGCGACGGCCTCACCGACTGGAGCCGGCGGGGCCTCTACGATCTTGGAGCGGCGCCGAACCTCAACCCACACATCTTCGCCGCCGCGAGCGGCCGTGACGACGAATCGCTCCCCCGAACTGCCCGGTGCGTCGATCTCGTGCTCGATTGCGCCGAACTCCTCCAGGGTGTGGCTCTGCTCGGGCGAGAGCATTTGCGCAAGCATGCTCAAAACTGCATCGGCGGTCAGCGGCCGTGAAGACAGTTCCACCTGGCCCCAGGCAAGCGGGCCGCGGAACGTATTCATCGACGCGGAGCTCAGCACGACGTACGGCTTCTCGCCCGCGTGCATGACGAGCGCGTCGCCGTCGAGGCGTACGATTGCGTCCAGAAGTGAATCGAGAAGAGTCACGTGCCGGTTATTCTTTCGGCCGCTGGGGAAGGGCCCGTTAGGCGCCGCCGCGACGGGTCGCGCCGGCCTCGTAGATCCGGACGAGTTCTACCAGTTTAACCCCTCTCGTCTGGTAAGGGGGAATGATCCGGTGTGTGCGCAGGTATTGGAGCATGCCGGCGTCGGCATAGTCGGGGGTCCCAATATCGTCGACAGTCGCGAGCGCCTCTTCGAGTTGCGTCAGCGTCATGTCGTGGCCCGACACGACCTTCCAGACCGGGAGAATGCCGAATTTGCGACATCGAACCCGGCGGTCCGTGCGCGCGAACCGGACGAACAGCTCGTTGCTGATGAAGCTGAAGGCAGCCTCGGCACGGGATGCTGGCGCATCTTCGACGCGCAGCAGCACGATGTGCGGCAGTACGCGAATGACTTCGATCAACCGTGCCGTGAACTCGCCCTCGCCCGACCATGACGTCGTATCGAGCTCCATCGCGGTCGATCCTCCCTGTGCCACCGCGCTATTTCGTCGCCTTGTGAATCGCCATGAACCCGCCGAATACCGGGATGTACTCGCTCGACGTGAAGCCTGCGCCGCGGATCATCGCGTTGACAGCGGGCGCCCCCGGGTATCGCTTGATCGATTCCGGAATGTAACGGTAGGTGTCGGGGTCGCTGTGCAGCGCGGCGCCGAGCGCCGATCCCACTACCGTCAGGTACGTGAGGTAGACGGCCCGTACGACGGGGTTGGATGGATTGTTGAAGTCCAGCGACACGAACAGCCCTCCTCGCTTGAGCACACGCGCGATTTCCGCGAGAGCCGCATTGATATCGGGGACGTTGCGCAATCCATATCCGGTCGTCACGATGTCGAACGCGGAGTCGCAGAAGGGCAGGGCCACCATGTCGCCGCCGACGAAAAACAACGATGGCGATCGTCTGGCCGCGAGCTGCAGCATCCGATGCGTGATGTCCAGGCCGACGACGTGCGTACCTCGGGCGGCGAGGGCTGCCGCCAAATCGCCGGTGCCGCAGGCCAGGTCCAGGCCGGTTTTGCCGTGCGCGGCCTGCGAAAGCTCGATGACGCGCGCCTTCCACCGCCTGTCTCGCCCATATGAAAGGAATCGAGTGATGAAGTCGTATTTGTCGGCGATGGTCGCGAACAGACGGCGCACGTAACGCCGTTTGGAGTCGGGCGTGGAGAACGCGGAACGAAGCGGCGTGCGCGGCATCGTGAACGTCACAGCATATAATCTGGCGCGTCAAACCGTCTGAATGCCTCCCTCCTACACGGTCGAGAATTACCTCAAGACCATCTTTCAGGCTCAGCTGACGCTGGACGCACCCGATGCGCTCGTGCCGATGGGACAGGTGGCATCAGCGATCGGCGTCGTACCTGGCACCGCGACGACAATGGTCAGGGCGCTCGCAGACTCGGGCCTCGCGCATTACGAACCGTACGCCGGCGTACGACTGACGCCAGCGGGCGAAAAACTCGCCGCGCTCGTCGTCCGGCGGCATCGGCTCATCGAGCTGTTCCTGGTCAAAGTGATGGGTATGAGCTGGATGGACGTGCACGACGAAGCCGAGAACCTCGAACACGCGGTTTCCGATCGGCTGATTCAGCGCATCGACGAAATGCTCGGGCGCCCTGATGTCGATCCGCACGGCGATCCGATCCCCGACCCGACAGGCATCGTTTCCATGCCCACGTACGACACCCTGCTCAGTTGCCCGCTGCACGCGCCCGTCACAATCGCGCGGGTGTCCGACCAGGATCGCGCGTTTCTCGAGTTCGTCGAACGCAACGACCTCCGTCCTGGCGATGTCGTTCAAGTCGAGCAGCGCGACCCAGCTGGAGACAGCGTGCAGCTTCGGACAGGCCGCGAACGCCGTGTGACGATTGGCGCGCGCGCCGCGTCGAAGGTGCTTGTGAAGGCCGTACGGACGATTGTCGTGTTCCTGCTCGCCGCGGCATCGGTACGTGCACAAACTCCGCCGCCTTCACCGCCAAAAACGTTCGAGATTGTGGACAACTCTTTCCTCGTCGAGGAGGCATTCAATCAGGAGAGGGGAGTCGTCCAGAATATCTTCGGCGCGACACGCTCGAACGGCGGGTGGACATCGACCTTCACGCAGGAGTGGCCGCTCGGGGGCGAGACCCACCAGATCTCGTACACCGGTTCATTCCTGGACGACGGCGATCACGCGGGTCTCGGGGACACGCTCGTCAACTATCGCTATCAGGTACTCACGGAAGCGGCTGGACGTCCGGCATTCGCACCACGCCTGAGCGTCGTCATTCCGTCCGGCGACTCGGACGAGGGGCTCGGCCAGGGATCGTGGGGACTGCAGACGAACCTGCCGTTCAGTAAGCAGCGCGGCGACTGGTACTTTCACTGGAACGCCGGTGTGACGTGGCTGGCCCATGCAACCCAGACGTTCCACGAGGCGAACGACATCGCCACCGTCCGGAAAGCGAGTCTGACGTCACCGTTCGTCGCGGCCAGCGCAATCTATCGAGTGCGGCCGATGCTCAATCTCTTGCTGGAGTCTGTCCTCGTGTCGGATCAGATCCTCGGCGTCAACGGAAGAACCCGCGAGCAGGCCTGGACGTTGTCGCCGGGTTTCCGCGGGGGCTGGAACATCGGCGAGAAACAGCTCGTCATCGGGTTCGCGGTCCCCGTGACGTGGTCCGCGGGCGAGTCGGACACAGCCGCGTTCTTCTACTTCTCGTACGAGCTGCCGTTCACGCGGAACCGGTAGAGGCACGGGCCCGTACGTACCGCGTCGGGTCTTCGACGTGTGCCGCCTTGAACGCGTCGATCCGCTCACGGCACTTACTGCAGGCTCCGCAATGCATGCCGTTCCGTGGTTGCATGCACGAGAGCGTCAACTCGAACGGAACCCCGAGCGATTCGCCGAGCGTGATTACGGCGTCTTTGTGCATGGCGGAAAACGGCGCTTCGATCTGAATTGGCGACGCCAACCCGATCGACAACGCAGCCGCCATCGCATCGAAGAATTCGCGCGACGCGTCGGGAAACGGATTGCCCGCCAGCGGTCCGAGCAGTACGCGCGAGATGCCCGACCGGGCCATATAGACGGCCGCTTTCGAGAGCAGGACGATGTTGCGTCCGTCGATGTACACGTCCTCGTCGGGTGTGTCGTACGCGGGCGGTTCACCCCGCACTGCCCAATGGGATGCGGGGTACGTGTCCCGCATATCGACCGTGAGGCAGGCGAGCGGGAGCACGTTTGACGACACGAACGTCGGCGATGCGAGCAGCCGGTCGGCCATCGAACGCTCTTCCGTTTCCCAGGCGAGCCCCGCGCTCACGTAAATCGGCTGCACGCGCGAGCCGCGGTCCTCGTGCGCCGCGCGCGCGAGCAGCACCGCGCTATCCAGACCGGCGGAGAAGAGCACTGCAATCGTTGACGGCATGCGAGTCGAGATACCCAGATTCTATTCGACGACAGCCGCTGTCGCGCCGTCTTCGCTGCCAAGATCAAACAGGAGGATAGGGGAGAAGGATGGATAACGTAGACTCGCCACAACGCGCGTCCTCTTATTGCTCTCCCTTCTCCCGTCCTGTTCGGTCTGTGACAGCGAAGAACGCGGGACGATGAACATCGTTGATTGAGTGCGCGTTGTACAATCGCCGCTATGTACCTCGTCACCAAGCGCATCGATTTCTGCTACGGCCATCGCCTGCTCGAGTACGACGGCGTCTGCAAACACCCGCACGGGCACAATGCGGTGGTGGAGGTCGAGGTACGAACCGACCGGCTGGACAGCCGGAACATGGTCGCGGACTTCTCCGACATCAAGCGCGTCGTCAAAGGCTGGATCGATCGCGAGCTGGATCACAAGATGATTCTGCGCGAGGATGATCCACTCGTTCCGCCGCTGCGGGAACTCGGTGAGCCGATGTATCTGCTGGAGAGCAACCCGACAGTCGAGCGAATCGCTCGGCTGATCTATGACAAGGGGCGCGAGCTCGGGGTCGATATCGTGAACGTCCGTGTGTGGGAAACTCCGACGTCGTTTGCGACCTACGACGGCGAGTAACCAGTCCGCGCCTGCGGCCTCCCGGCGTTAACCGCGCGTGATCCGGATCGAACCATCGCCCGTGCGGATTCGCAGCTGGCGCCCTCCGGCTCCGATCCGCCCGCGTACCGTGTTCCGGCTGCGGGCATCCGTGTCGGAGAGATCGACGTCGTTGCGGATTCCTCCATCTCCCGTGTGCGCGTCGAGCTGCGCGTCGAATTCCCGAGGCAGGTACAGCGTCACGGTGCCGTCTCCGGTCGTAATGTCCCAGTCCTCGTTCATCGCCGAACCTGGTTCCGCTCGATAGATGATGGATCCATCGCCCGTGCGGAGCTGCACGCCAGTCAGCCTGCCGGAAACGTTCACTGTACCGTCTCCCGTGTCCAGCTTGAGGCGTCCTTCCGCGTTTTCAACCGCAATCGACCCGTCGCCAGAACTCAGGTCGATCGTTCCCGAGACATCGGTCGCTCGGATCGTGCCGTCTCCGGTACGCGCCTCGATGTTTCCATTGACACGCTGGATCGAGATCGAACCGTCGCCGCTTCGGACCCGAATGTCGGAGCGCTTCGGCACCCACACTGTGAGACGCGCGCTTGCCGAAATCATGCTGAAGACGTGCACCACGTGATGGGCCGGCCGCCGCGCGTCGACTGTGATGGCGCTCCCGTTTTGCTCCGCGTGCACCTCGATCTCGTTGAGAGCCGCAAGTGTCGAGCCTCTTTTGTCGATTTCTACCAGGACGTCGGAGTTTTCCCACGATTGCACCTGCACCGTGCCATCGAACGTCGACGCGTTCACAATCGGCGTTCCGGACACCTGGAAACGCTTCTCCTCGTGGACGGTTTGACCTTGGGAGTCGGCGGTGATGGTGCACCCGGTGGTCAGGACGGCCGGAAAGAGGACGGTGGCGCAAAGGGACTTCAGCTTCACACCCATATCTACGGCAAAGGGTTCTACGGGGTTCTACAAGGTTCTACGGGGGTCTATCAGATTGCCGCCAATGAATGTATGCGTCACGCGGAAATCGCCGTCGAGCACCGCCAGGTCCGCGATGGCGCCTTTTGTAATTGTTCCCAGATCGCGCAAGCCCAGCGCCCGGGCGGGCGTCGTCGAGCAGACGGTGGCGGCGTCGAGGATACTCAATCGCATCACGCGGACGAGCTCCGCGAAGGCCTGATCCATCGTGAGCACGCTGCCCGCGATCGTGCCGTCGTCGAGCGACGCAATGTCGCCGACGGTTATCCGGCGGCCGCCGATTGCGGTCTGGGTGCCGCGCGGCAGGCCTGAACCCGCCGTGCCGTCGGTAATCGCCATGAATCCCGCGGGCGTCTTCGCTGTTAACGCCAGGTGCACCATCGACGGGTGCACGTGCACGCCATCGCAGATGACCTCCGTCGTGATTTCCTCGCGTTCGAGCACCGCCGCGGCGAGCCCGGGCTGACGGTGATTGATCGGCGTCATCCGGTTGAAGAGATGGGTCGCCTGACGCGCGCCCGCCGCGATGCCAGCGATCGCCTCTTCGTAGGAAGCGCCGGAATGTCCGAGCGAGACATGGTGGCCGTGCGACGCAAGGTCACGGATCAGATTCAGCGCGCCCTCGATCTCGGGTGCGACCGTGATGATCCCCACCTCAGCGCGCGCGGCGCCGATGACGTCGAGGATGTCGGCACCGCTGAAATCACCTTCGACGGCGCCATGCGGCAGTCGCAAACACTCCAGGGGCTGCGCGCCTTTGTAATCAGGACTGATGAAGTTGCTTTCGAGGTGCGCGGGCAGCACACGCGCGCGCGCCGGATCGGCAGACGCACGCGCTTCACGGATGGAATCGAGCATACGCCGCAGTACCGGAGGAGAACACGCGAGCGACGTCGGGCAGAACGCCGTGACGCCGAACCGCGGCATGCGCGCGGCAATCGTCCGAACGGCTGCTGCGCTGTCGAGGGTGTCGGTCCCCTCGACGCCGTGAACGTGCACGTCGATGAAGCCGGGAACGATCACGTGGCCCGGCAGATCGAAATCGCGATCGCCACCTGTCGCGCGGCGCTCGACGATGTCGGCAATTCGGCCGTTCTCGATGACGATGCTCCCGGAACGCAGAATGCGATCGGGAAGAACGACATCCGCGCCCGAGAGAACCGTCATGCGCGCGCCAGTGCGGCCACGCGGGCGGCGCCGATCGCGAGTCCATCCTCGCCGAGCGGCGAGAGCGCGAAGTGAACGCGGTCGATCATCGTGGGCGGCAGCCGCCGGAGATACTCCTGCCGAACCGGCTCGAAGAGCAGATCACCCGCGTTCGCGGCGTCGCCGCTGAGCACGATCATTTCGGGATCGAGACAGGTTGCGAGGTTCACGAGGGCCATGCCGATGTATCTCGCCGTGTCGCGCACGACCGAGATCGCCACGCCGTCCCCGGTGCGGGCGGCGTCGAACACGTGGGCGGCCGTGATCGCGCCGAGATCGCCTGCGTGCTCGATTACGGCCGAATGGTCGCCAGCCTGGATGCGCCACGACAACCGCCGCGCAATCCCCGTGCTGCTGACTTCCGCCGCGAGAGAACCGAACTTGCGGTAATCCTGCCGTTCGACCGGGTTGAGCGCCAGCCACGCCGCGGCGCCCGCGAGGCCGTGCGCACCCGCCCACGGTTGTCCGTTCAAGAGAATGCCGGCGAGGACACGTTCACCGATTTTCAGACAGATAGCATTCTGCAAGCCGCGTGCAGCGCCTACCCAGGATTCGGCAACGACCGCCGCCGTGCCCGGCATGACGTACTCGGGCGCGGGAAGCTCCTCGGCCTCGACCGCCGCGCGCTGCCTGCCCACTTCGATCGCAACCCCGAACGCCTCGACGGACAGCCCGGAGGCAAGCTCGCGGGCAAACTCACCGCTGCCATCCGGCAGTCCGTTCCATCGAGCTCGGCGCAGCACGCGACCGTCGTCTTCGAGAACGACACCAACGGTCCGGCGGTCCGAGACGTCGAGTCCGACCAGGTTCATTCGGCGCCGTCATCAAGCTGCCAGTGCAGCTTCCGTCCCTCTAACGGGAGCGGCGCGGCGCCTTCGGCGCGGAACAGCGTGCGATCCGCCCGCTTCAGCATCGAGCGCAGCCGCGGTTCGTCGGGGGCCCACAAGACGATCACGCCTGCCCCCTCTTCCGGGGGAAACGTGCGGTCATCGATGTAGTCGCGATCGAGGGTGACCAGCGTGCGGCCGAGTTGGCGGGCGAGCCGGTAGTGCTCGATGTCGCGCGCGCGTCGCAGATCGTCGTGCTCGAGCACGAACAGCACGTCCCAATGGAGCCGATTCCTCATGAACGCTACGACGCCAGTCGGGATGTTGGCGTCGGCGTAGATTCGCGGCTCTTGCGCGATCCGCGCGGCGTAAGGGTTCAGTTCGCTCGACAGGGTGCCCATCGTCCTTTTTTGCGTTTTGCGTTTCGGTTATCCGTCGGAAACCAAACGGATCTACCGATGCCGATCGATCTCCGCCGGTTCTGCCTCGATCGCGACGGTGCTGTTCTTCAACGCCTCGGTTGCCTGGCGGAGCAGATCGGCCACCAGTGCGTCGCGTTTGTGCACGAGCTCCTTGCGCGCCCTGCGACCGTTGGGCGATCCGACGGCGTATTCACAGAAGAGCGGAAAGGCAATCGTCGAATCGCAGTAGGCCACCACCGTGTCGGGCAGCACGCCGGGATTGACCTTCCCCCAGCTCACGGCTTCGGCGGGCGTGGCCCCCGATAGTCCGCCCCAGACGACCTGGTCGGTCGTGATCTGGATGAAGTATTCGATTCCGCCCTTCGGAATTCCGTACACCTCCCACAGCGTGGGCTGCCCCTGCAGGTAGAAATTCTTCGGCGAGCCGCCGCCCAGAATGACGCAGCCGTTTTTCTTGCCTGCAAGAATAATCGCGCACACCTCGTTGACGTCGCGATTCGGATCGATCATCAGCGTCGATCCGTTCATCAGCTCGTGATACGCGATGTTCATTCCGATCGAGCTGTCGCCGGGCGACGACGTGTAGATGGGCACGCCGACCTTCGCCGCGCGCGCGACGACCGAGTGTTCTTCGCACCCGGGATGCTGCTCGATCAGATCGAGGCCAAGCCGGTAATGGAACTCCGCCGTGGACACCGGGCCCGAGAGCTTCGACCGGACGAGAAAGTCACGGATGTACGAATCGGTCTCGAGCAGCACCGTTGCGGGAAACAGCACGTCGTAGATCCGGATCACGCCCTGTTCGTACAGGTCGACGTCGTCGAGGAACGGCGATCCGCGGTGCAGCGTGAAGTTCAGCGCGGAGTGCAGGTCGTGGTACAGGTTCGCGCCGGTGCTGATGATGAAATCGACGAGGCCACGGTCGATCAGCTCGATCACGCAGCCGCCGAGGCCGGCCGGAGTCAACGCGCCAGCGACGGTCAAACCGATTGTCGTGTCGTGCTCCGGCGCGAGCATCTTCTCGGCGAAGATGTGGCAGGCCTCCGACAGGCGTCCGGCATTGAATGCCTGAAACCCGCTGTCAATCAGCTGGCGAACCTCTGCGCTGCCGCGTGGCCGGTAATACGAAATCGGTTTTCCGGAAAGGTACTTGGACGCGCTGTGGCCCGGAGACCCGGGCGCTCGGTGGGGCAAAGACGATCCTCCCGCGAAGACGTGCTTCAGGGCTAAGATTAGCACCACTTCGACGCGTGTGCGGCCGAAATCCCTTGACAGCACACGGGGTAACGGGCGAACTTAGACCCCGCTCCCCCTTCAGTCCGACGAGTCTGGCCGATGGATGAAGTACAGGTGTACTCCGGCGATCCGACGCTGTGGATCATCGGGATCGTTGCGATCGTCATCGCGCTCGTCGCCATGTTCTTCTGGTACAAAGGGCGGCCGATGCCGGGCGCACACGTGTTCCGCGCGAGCCGTATGAGCCGAGGCAACCTGCTGCTTCCAGCGCAGGTGGCGGTCACCCCGACGAGCGTCGTGTTCTACAAGCCGGGCGTCGTCGGCGGCCGGGAACAGTCGATTCACCTCGCCCATGTCGCGTCGGTGCGAATCGACCGAAATTTGTTCTTTGCAGACGTCATGATCGAAAGCTCCGGCGGAATCGACCCGGTGCGGTGCTACGGGCATCGGAAGAGGGACGCCGTCGCGATGAAGCAGCTGATCGAGCAGTTCCAGACTGATTACTATCGCGCGCACGGCCCGGCGCCGCGCCGCGAGGGGGACGAAGGCACCCGGACATGAGCAGCAACATGGAAAACGCAGCGACATCGGCGCGGCGCGCCGAGCCCGCCGACATCGAATCGCGGTTCCAGGCGCTCGTCCAGTCCCCGCTGCGCGCGGGTCTTCTGCGCTTCGTCTGCGCCCGGCCCGACGAATCGTTCGAAATCGAAGCGCTGATGCAGACGTTCGGGCGCATGCGGCTCGACATCGAGAACTGCCTCCGCGAGCTCGTGACCTACGGGGTCGTCGCGAAGAGCACGGGGACCGGCCCCGCGAAGTACACCTACGCGCAGCCGCCGAGCGATGCCGTCCGCGACCTGCTCGACGAGTTCCTCGAACGGCGCGCCACGGTCAGCCACGAGGACCGGTCGCCGGCGGTCCAGCGGTTCCGCGAGATGATCGGCCGCGACGAGAAGATGCTCGTCGTCTTCGAGTGGATCCGCACGGCCGCCAAGTCGGACATCTCGGTGCTCATCCTGGGACCGACCGGCTCGGGGAAGGAGGTCGTGGCTCGCATGATCCACGAGTTGAGCCGGCGCGGGACGAACAAGTTCCAGGGCGTCAACTGCGCCGCGCTTCCAGACACGCTGTTCGAATCGGAGCTGTTCGGGTACGAAAAGGGCGCGTTCACGGGCGCGCACGACCGCAAGCCAGGACGCCTCGAGCTCGCCAACAACGGGACGCTCTTTCTCGACGAGATCGGCGACCTCGCGCTCATCGGCCAGGCCAAACTGCTGCGTGCTCTCGAGGAGCGGCGTTTCGAACGTCTCGGCGGCAACGAATCGATCGAAGTGAACTTCCGCCTGATTTCGGCGACCAACCGGCCGCTCGATCAGTTCGTACGCGACTCCCGCTTTCGCGAGGACCTGTACTACCGCGTCAACGCCTTTTCGATCAGACTGCCGTCACTGAAGGAGCGCGCCAGTGATATCCCGGTGCTCGCCCAGCGCTTTCTCGCTCGGTACTGCGCGGCCAACGGGCTGCCGCTCGACGGCAAGACGTTCTCGAAAGAGTCGGTCGATCTGCTGATGCAGTATCACTGGCCCGGCAACATTCGCGAACTGGAGAGCACCGTCGCGCGCGCGGCGCTGTCCTCTCCGGGGCGCGTCATTCGCGGTACTGACGTCGAGTTCCTGCACGCGGCCGAAGGACACCCCGACGGCGGGCAGAAGCGGCTGCCCTCACTTGCCGACGCCGAGCGGACGCACATTGTCCGCGTCCTGGAAGCGGTCAACTGGAACAAGAAGCAGGCAGCGAACATCCTGGAGATCAGCCGCGGCACGCTGTACCGCAAAATCGTGGAATACGGCCTGGAGAACGAACAGCGGTCCGCCAAGCCCGTTGCTGGCGTGTAAGACACGACGCACGGATTTGTATCGCCGATTGCAAAAACGGTAAGAAGAGAGCATCCAGGCGAATTTTTCAGGGGCTTTCACCGGCAACGGTACCGTAAGCTAACCACAGTTTTCGCAAGGGTATAGCCGAGACCTTCCGTCTCCGCGATCGCGGGGCAACCGCTTTGCAACGCGCGAAACGTTTCGGCCGACGGCTCCCGCATGTTCAAACGGACCCTTCTCTTCATCGCCCTGCTGGCGTCGGCGAGCACGCCTGTTCTCGCGGGGGCGCGGCCGTCCCTCCAGCGCCTCGACCCCGTGCTGCGCCAGCGCGCCGTGGCCGGCCACGGCTACTCGCGGGTGATCGTCGAAACAACCGATGGGCGGCGGGCAGACCGGCTGATTCAAACGGTCGGCGGCAAGCCGGGGCGACAGCTTGGACACGCCGGCGGCCAAGCCGCGCTGGTTCCAGACGTCGCGCTCGAAGCGCTTGCCTCTCGCCCCGGGATCGCTGCCGTCCGGGTCGATCGCCCCGTCGTGGGGACCATGGAGCGGACCGGAGCCACCGTTGGAGCGACCTGGGTTCGCGAGAATCTCGGATTCGACGGGACCGGGGTGGGCGTTGCGATCATCGACTCGGGTGTGGCGGCCTGGCACGACGACCTCGGATCCGACCGCGTCGTGCACTTCGCGGACTTCGTCGATTTTCTGCCGGCGCCGTACGACGACTACGGGCACGGAACGCACGTCGCCGGAATCATTGCAGGCAGCGGCTACGATTCGAGCGGCGCCCGCAAGGGAATCGCGCCGGGCGCGAACCTCGTGGTCCTCAAAGTGCTCGATGGATCCGGGTACGGATACATCAGCAACGTTATCGCGGCGCTCGACTACGCCGTCGAAATCCGCCGTAAGTTCAACATCCGTGTCATCAACCTGTCGGTTGCCGCAGGCGTTTACGAATCGTACAACTCCGATCCGTTGACGCTCGCGGCGAAGCGCGCCGTCCGGGCAGGAATCGTCGTCGTCACGGCCGCGGGGAACCTGGGCCGCAACGCAGACGGCCAGACGCAATACGGCGGCGTGTCGGCTCCGGGCAACGCACCGTGGGTCCTCACAGTCGGAGCATCGAGCCACAACGGCACGATCGATCGCACCGATGACACCGTCGCACCGTTCAGCTCACGCGGACCGACGTACATCGATTACGCAGCCAAGCCGGACATCGTTGCGCCCGGCGTCGGCATCGAATCGCTCACCGATGCCGGCTCCACGCTCTACGCTGCGCATCCTGCGATGCGGTTGTGGGGCACTGTAGGTACGCCGACCGAGCCGTACCTGAGCCTCAGCGGGACGAGCATGGCGGCGCCGGTCGTGACCGGCACCGTCGCGCTGATGGTGCAGGCAAATCCTTCGCTCACGCCCAACCTGATCAAAGCCATTCTGCAATACACGGCGGAACACAAGCGCGATTACAACGACCTCACGCAAGGCGCGGGATTCTTGAACGCGCGCGGCGCGGTTCAACTCGCGCGGGATTTCGCGACAGGCAAGTCGGACGCGCCGGATGCCACCGTGAAAGGAGGCGACCCGGTCGCGTGGAACCAGCACATCAACTGGGGCAACCGCCGCATCGGCGGCGGGATGATCGAGCCGCGTGCCAACGCGTGGCGCGTCGACGTGACATGGGGAGCCGACGCGACCGACGACGGTGCCACAGTCGTGTGGGGGACGACCTGCCAGTCGGCAGAAGAATGCGACATGGTCGTGTGGGGCCCTGCCACGGGCGGGCCTGTGTCGTGGGGCACGAGCCACAGCGAGAGCGACACTACGGTCCCCGCCACGAATGTGGTGTGGGGAACGGTGTGCGGTGGAAATGACTGTATCGGACTGATCTGGGGCGCCACGCTCGTCTGCGACCCCGGGAACGCGTCGGAACCCTGCGACAACGTGGTGTGGGGCACCAACGAAACCGATCTCGAACACGACGTCGTCTGGAACACCATCGTGCGGTTGCCGAGCCGATGAAAGGCCTTCCCTTTTCGGCGAGGATCTTCGTCTGCGCGGTCATCGCGCTCGGCGGGGTGTTGCTTGTCGCATTCTTTCCCGTCAAGTTGTTCGACTCTGCCGGGCTGTTCCTGCTGCTGGTCGTTCTGTCGTCGGTCGCGTCCGTCCTGAAAGTCACGCTGCCGCTGGCGCGCAGCGGGTCGACAATGTCGGTCTCGTACTCGGTCGATTTCGCCTCGCTGCTCCTGCTCGGCCCGAACGAGACGATGATTGTGGCCGCGGTCAGCGCGTGGAGTCAGTGCACGTTCCGGATCAAGGAGCGCAATCCCGCGTATCGCACGCTCTTCAGCATGGCGTGTCTGATCGTGACGGTTCAGGCGGCTGGACAAATCTACGACTGGCTCGGCGGCTCGCATGGACAGTTCGACATCTGGACGCTGCCCAAACCGCTGGTGGGCGCCGCGACCTCGTACTTCCTGATCAACACGGCGATGGTTGCCACGGCGATCGCGCTCTCGACACGGCAGAACGTCATCCGCGTCTGGAACGAGAACTTCCTCTGGACGGCGTCGAGCTATTTCGTGGGCGCCGGCGTGTCGGCGGTCGCCGTGCTCGTGTTCGGCGCCGTGTCGTTCCGGTGGATCCTGCCGCTCGCCGCGGCGCCGCTCTATCTGACCTATCGGAGCTACCGCGTTTATCTCGGCCGCATCGACGACGAGCAGCGCCACGTGCGTGAGATGGCCGACTTGCATCTCGCAACCATCGAGGCGCTGGCGCTCGCGATCGATGCGAAGGATCAGACGTCGCAGTCACACATCCGCCGCGTGCAGCTGTACGCCGCCGCACTGGCGCGCGCGCTCGGGATGAGCGAGAACGAGATCCAGGGAGTCAAGACGGCGGCGCTGCTGCACGACATCGGCAAGCTCGCCGTACCCGAACACATTCTGTCGAAGCCCGGGCCGCTCACGCCCGAGGAGTTCCAGAAAATCCGCGCGCACCCGAAGGTCGGCGCCGACATCATCAGCGCCGTTCCGTTTCCCTACCCCGTGTCGCCGCTCATCCTCAGTCACCACGAGCGGTGGGACGGCAAGGGCTACCCGTCGGGGCTGAAAGGAGAAGAGATTCCGCTCGGAGCGCGCATCCTGTCGGTCGTCGACTACTTCGACGCGTTGATGGCGGAGCGTCCCTACCACAAGGCCATGAGCTTCGATGCCGCGATCGGGCTCCTGCAGCAGGAAGCCGGTAAGGGTCTCGATCCGCGCGTGGTGGGCAAGTTCGTCGAGCTGCTCCCGTCGCTGCAGGTCGAAGCCGCCGCGTTGGATCAGTCAATCCGCCGCGCTGCGCCAGAGGATCACGGGCAGGCGCTGGGGCGGCCCGCGACGGGACTGACGCCGGAGCCGGCGAAGAAGAACGTGTTCGACGATATTGCGCTCGCCCACCGTGAAATCTACGCGTTGTACGAAATCGCGCAGGCGATGGGGACGAGCCTCGGCGTCTCCGATACCATGGCGCTCATTTCGGCAAAGCTGAGCAACCTCGTCCCCTTCTCTTGCGCGGCGCTGTTTCTCTACGACGAGGACACCGAAATACTGCGCTGCCGATTCGCGACCGGCACCGACGCCGAAATCATTCAACAGGTCACAGTTCATACCGGCGAGGGTCTGACCGGTTGGGTGGCACGCAATCGCCGCGCGCTCGTCAACGCGCGCCCCAGCGCCGACCTCGAGGCGGCGGGGCTCGCGTCGACGCACACCAACTTGCAGTCCGCGCTGGTCTGCCCGTTGCTCTTCGGCGAGCGGTTCATCGGGACTCTCTCGGTCTATCACGTGGAGGCGGCGTTCTACCGTGACGATCACCGCCGGCTGCTCGATCGCGTGTCGGAGCAGGCGGCGGCCGTGATCAACAACTCGATGCTGTTCGAGCAGACGCAGGAGGATTCGCTGACCGATCCGCTCACGGGCCTCCCGAACACGCGCTTCCTGTTCATGCATCTCACGCGAGAGCTCGCACGGGCGGAGCGGCTGAAATCCGAGGTGTCCCTGATGGTCATGGACCTGGACAACTTCAAGGAGATCAACGATAACCACGGCCACCACGTGGGCGATCGCGCGCTCTGCGAGGTCGCGCGCGTGCTGCGCACCGCGATACGGCCGTACGACATCTGTGTGCGCTACGCGGGAGACGAGTTCATCGTCGTGTTGTCGGGTTGCGGCGCCGACGAAGCGGAGCACAAACGCGCGGAGTTGCAGCACGGGATCGACGCGGTGTTCTTCGAGGCGCGTGCGGCGAAACGCGTTCAACTCGGGGTCAGCATTGGCGCCGCGGTGTTTCCGCAGGACGGCGAATCGTACGAGACGCTTCTCGCAACCGCCGACAGCCGCATGTATCAGGACAAGGCGAACAGGAAACGGCGAGGAGCGCGCGATGGCAACGGGCCGGGAGCAGCGGCCTTCCGCAACCTCACCGAAATCGAAATCCAGCGCGCCGCGTCCGGCGTCATTTAGATTCCCCTTACCAGTCTTCGAGCAGAATACGCGATTTCTCGACCCCCAGCTGACGCAGGAGTGGCGGGATGTCCTCGACCATCGACGCCGGGCCGCACACGAAGCAGAGTGTTGCGGGATGATCGACGAGAAGCGCGAGCTGAGGCGGGACGATGCGGCCCCTGGCGCCGCGCCACCGCGGCGTCATGTCCCTCGTTGCTGTCAGCGACAATTCGATCTCGCCGCGGCGCGCCATCCCGCGAAGCTCTGGAAGGTACGCGAAGTCCCGAGGCGTACGCGCGCTGTACAGCAGCCGAAGCCGCCCCTGAATCCCCGCGGCGATCGCGTGGCGAATCATCGAGCGCAGCGGCGCGATGCCGCTGCCACCGGCGATGAAGAGAAAGCGTCGTTCGCGCGGCGCTGCAGGGAACACGAACGTGCCATCGGGCCCGCGCACCGCCACCCACTCGCCTCGTGTCAGCGGCGCGAAGTCGTCTCCCCACGCGCCCGATGCCTCAGCCTTGATAAGGAACTCGAGTTGTCGCTCGCGCGCGACGTCCTCGGGTGCCGAGGCAATCGAGTACGGCACTCTGGACGTGGTGCCGGCCGGGCCGAGCATCACCCTCTGGCCCGGCTGAAACGGAAACGGCGCGTCCGCGAGATCCAGCCGCACCACACGCGACGACGGGGTCGCCCTCCGGACGCTCGAGACCCGCAGGACGCGCTCGGGCACTCGCGCGTTCGCTATGGCTGTATTTCCAGCTTGGACTTGACGTCGGTCACGCCGCGCACCGTCTTCGCGAGCGAGATGGCTTTGTTTTCCTCGTCCTTCGATTTCACTTTCCCCGAGAGGGTGACCACGCCCTGCGACGTTTGAACGTCAATGGTGGCGGAGATGCCGGGATCGTTGACGAGCGCGGTCTTCACACGCGTCGTAATCGTCATGTCGTCGGGCGGCCCCGCCGCTGCGTTCTTTCGCGGCGTCACGGCCGCCGCTCCGCATGCGACGGCGCCGAGTGGCGCGAGGAATACAAGGATGAGCAGCATCAGTGGGAGTTTCTTCATGGCAAGAATCCTCCCGGATATTGTAGGCCGGGCGCAATGGAGGCCTGAGCGGCGGGACAGAAAGTCCCGCCCTACATTCCGGTGGCGTGGTAGCCGCCGTCCACCATCAGGATCTCCGCGGTGACGCCTCTTCCGGCCGAGCTCAGCAGGAACATCGCGGCGTCGGCGACGTCCGAAGTGTCGACGGTACGCCTGAGCGGCGCACGATCGCGATAGTGCTGCAGGATGGTGGTGAAGCCCGAGATCCCCGACGCCGCCAGCGTCTTGATCGGTCCCGCCGAGATCGCGTTCACGCGAATGCCCTTCGGACCGAGGTCGGCCGCAAGGTAACGCACGCACGCCTCGAGGGCGGCCTTCGCGACCCCCATGACGTTGTAGTTCTGGAACACGCGCTTGCTGCCGAGATACGTCAGCGTGACAATGCTGCCGCCGCCGCGCCGCTCCATCAGCGGCGTCGCTGCGCGCGCGAGCGCGACGAGCGAATAGGCGCTGATGTCCAGCGAAAGCCGGAACCCTTCTCGCGACGTCTGCACGAAGGGCGCCGCGAGCTCCTCGCGCGGAGCGAAGGCGGCGCCATGCACCAGAAAATCAAGCCCGCCGAACTCACGCTCGATCTCGGAGAACACGTGCGCGATCTGCGCGTCGTCGGTCACATCGCATGGAAGGATGAGGGGGCTCGTGAGGGTTGCCGACAACTCGCGGACGTTCTCTTCGAGACGCTCGCCCTGGTAGGTCACCGCGAGGCGCGCGCCGGCCGCGGATGCGGACTGCGCGATTGCCCAGGCGATCGATCGCTTGTTGGCGATCCCAACGATGAGACCCGTCTTGCCTTGAAGATCGGCCACGTCAGCGCGAGCGCTTGCGGCCGCCGCCCGACCGGAACCCGCCGCCGGGAGCGCGTCCACCGGACTGGTTGCGCCCGTTGGGTCCGGGCGGACGCGAACCCGCGAATCGTCCGCCATGGTGCGCCCGCTTGCCGTTTCCACCATGGCCACCGGGACGCTGCGCCTTCATGCCGCCGCGAAAGTGACCGTTGCCTCCAGGCCGCTGACGGATCGTGAACTCGGGAAGCCGACGTTCCTCTTTCTGCCCTTCGATGCGCGGCAACTGAGCTCGGATGAGCGGACGATGGACGGGCCCCTCCTCGGCATGACGCAGCTGCTCGTCTGCAGGTTCGGGAATGGGCGGTTGCTCTTCGGGCTGAGGCTCGTGCGGTTCGGGAGCCGCAGCGACGGCCGGAGCCTCGGGCTCGCGGACGATCGCCGGCTCGGCCGCCGGCACCGGTTCGGATGACGCCTCCGGGGCGGCATGACCGGCAAGCACTTCCTTGTACAGAGTGGAGGGAGTGTCCTTCTTGCGGCGTCGAGGCAGCTTGCCGCCTTTGTACGCGTGCTCCGCGTCGCAGGTCGTGCAGCGGGTCTGCTTGATGTCCTCTTCAATCATGGCGACGACTGCGTGATTGGTCAGCCGCCGTTCACGCGGACAGTAGTCGTCCAATATGTCACCGAGACGCAGCCGGCGCTGCTCCATTCACACTCCCCCGAGATAACCGTATTTGGGCTGGAAGAAAACCGATGGCGTAGGTATTACTGAGTCTATCAAACGCGTAACGGAAGCGCAACAGTATTCACGGCAAGTCCGTGCATTTCAAGGACGTTGCGGCGTTCGCAAGGCCCCCCCGCGATCCACCCAGGCGAGCGCGGCCTCGAGCGTCCGGTCGCGGCCCGCGAGCAGATCGTCGCGGCGAAGCGGCACCACTTCGTCCGGTATGACGCCCCGACCTTCGAGCCGGGTGCCTGTCGCGGTGACGAAATCGCCGTATGCGTGGATGAGCACGTCGCCGTTCGGAAGTCGATCGAACAACGCGGGCAGCGCCTGACCCATCGACACCTGTCCGAACACGCGCGCGCGGCCAATCGACTGCATGCCTCCCGTGAAACACTCCGACGCGCTGCCGCTCATCGCGTCGACGAGAATCGCGAGCGGGCCGCTGTACGGTTCGACGCGCGCGCCGCTTGCGCTGACCACGCGCGGATTCGCGGTGAACTTCAACTCCCCCTCGCGCATCTTCATCACGCCGA
Source organism: Acidobacteriota bacterium (assembly GCA_046735635.1). Classification (GTDB taxonomy): domain Bacteria; phylum Acidobacteriota; class Vicinamibacteria; order Vicinamibacterales; family 2-12-FULL-66-21; genus JALZOC01. The sequence goes on from JBKPTT010000142.1 coordinate 33,230, forward strand.
GCGTCTTGCGTTCCGCGACGAACTGGCCCGAGATGCCCATGAGCATCGCCGCCAGTCCGCCGGGATTTCCCCGCAGATCGACGATGATGCCGTCTGCGGTGCGGAACTCGTCCATCGCTTGCTGAAAGCGTGCGTCGACCGCCGCCATCCAGACGTTGAATGCGATCACGCCGACGGTGCGCCCCGCCGGTGTTGTCTTCTTCTCTTTCTCGACGCGCACGTTCATCGTCGGCAGGTTCCCGATAGTGACGGGCTCACCCGGCTCGGGTACTCGACGCAGCGAGAGCGCGACGGGCCGGCCCTCGCCGTTCTCGAAGGTGACGGCCACGGTGGAACCGGCGGGACCCCGCAACCGCGTTTTTGCGATCCGCCAGGCTTCGACGTTGAGCAGGCGCTCGTTCGCTCCCTCGGGCAGCATCTTGAGCAAATCGGCGGTCGATGCGGACTCTATGCGGACGATGCGCCAGCCGGGCCGCACCAGCGAGGCGGCTTCCGCGCCGACTTTCGTGACGAGCAAGTCGCGATCAACGAGCCGGACCTCGAAGCCGGGATCCGCGCCGCCTCCACCACCGCCGTCGCGTGAGTCGGCAGTGGAAGGGATGAGCGCGAAGTGCGAGAGGCCGAGCCTGCCGAGCATGTCGCGAATGACGGCGCGCAGCTCGGAATCGGTCTTGGCGGCGGCAGCCCGCGGCTTCAACTCGGCCCGGACCGCATCCCAGTCGAGCCCGTTCATCGTCTTGTCGAAGTGCGTGTCGCGAATGATCGTCCATGCCGCATCGAACGTTTCCGCGGCAAGCGGCACCTGTGACGCAACAGTTGACGCCGTCAGCAGGACGACGGCGGCGGCCGCGAACAACGCGCGAGCGCGTGTCACTTGATGAGAGCCTTGATGCGATCGGGTACGTCGAAGGATGACGTCGGAACGGTATCGAATTCCATCGAGCTGATCGTGATCACGTTCTGAATGCCCGAGACCGACTGTTTGATCGTCGTGGGCACCATTACGTCTCCGAATTTCTTGTAGTCGGATTGGGATACGGTAATGATCATCGGACCCATCGGGCCTTCTCTCGTGCCGGTCGTCCCGATCTTGAAGCCGGTTTCCGTGTCGAAGTATTCGAGATCTTCGCCGCCGATTTTCTTCAGCATGCTGACCTTGTACGCAGGGCGTCCTTCGAAGGTCGTCTTCTCGAGCACCTTCATCGAGACGTAGCGCGAGTCGTCGTGCAGGTCGCTGTAGAAATCGGCGTCGAACCGCTTCTGTTCGAGCTCCACGCCTTCGGCGAGCGATGGGCCGGTCATCGGACTGATTCCCCAGCCATGCGTGCCGTCGAACCCTTCGAGGATCTCGCCGATGCCGCCAATCGTCGTTTTCACGAGCGATCTTGCGGGTTTCGCGTTGTAGATGTCGATCGTCCCCGTGATTCCGGCGCTGGCGACGTTGAACGTGCCGGTCGCGTGCGACGAGGAATGCGAGAGGATAGCCTTCCGTCCGCCTATGGCTTCCACGTACTTGTCCACGATTTCTCGCGCCGTCCGTGTTCCGTCAAGCGAGCGCAACGGCACGTCGCGCGTAGACTGGCCCTGAGCAGGAGGCTGGGGCGTCGTCGGAGGCGCAGGCTTCGCGGGAGCTGCAGCCTGCGCAGAGAGAAGCGCGCTCGCGCAGAGCGCCACCGCGAAAGAAGAAACCCAGTTACGCATGTTCCAAGAACTCCTCGAAGGGGGGCTCCAGCGATCTTAAGAGGAAAGAGACAAAAGGCAAAGCTGGCCCCAGCCCCTCGAGCTCAACGGCGCGTCACGCTGGTTACGACGCCGAGCGTATAGTGAAGATCGACGTTGTCGCCCGCCTCCAGGTTTCGTGGCACCGCTTCGGGTCCCATGCGCGCCAGGCTCACCTGCCCTTGCGGGTCTTCGGGATCGACGTAATAGATGTCGAGTGAAATCTGGCCGTGGATGCTCACCGGCTGAATCTTCGTGACCTGCACGGCTCGAGTGCCTTTGAGCATGCGTTCGGTACTTCGGTAGTGCTGGCCTTTAGGCCAGCCTTTTAGGGCAGCCCTCTAGAC
>JBKPTT010000143.1:0-8884 GCA_046735635.1 Acidobacteriota bacterium
ATTGTAGATTGATGATTTTCGATTGCTGATTGAATCCGTGGCCGCTGCGCTCCTCGCCCTGCGCAGTCTGCTCTGGACGATCCTGCTTCCCGGCGTGGTCGCGGGTTACGTCCCGTGGGTGTATTTCGGTCTGTCACACGCATCGCTGAATTGGGCCGCCCCGCTGCAGCTCGCGGGGTTTGCAGGCGCTGCCGCGGGATTGCTGCTTCTCGCCGCGTGCATCTTCGAATTCGCCCGCAGCGGCCGCGGCACGCTTTCCCCGGCGGATCCGCCGCGGCATCTCGTCGTGCACGGCCTGTACCGTTACGTCCGAAACCCGATGTACGTCGCCGTCACGTTAATCCTGCTCGGCGAAGCGGCGATTCTGCGCTCGGCGGATCTGGTCGTGTACTGGGCCTGCTTCTTCGCGGCCGCCAATCTGTTCGTCATCTTGTATGAAGAGCCGTATCTGCGAAACCGATTCGGCGTATCGTACGACGCCTATACGAAGCAGGTTGGCCGATGGATCCCAAAGCTTCGGTAGGAGGTCTCATGGCCCGCATCGCCGTGCGCTACTGCGCGTATTGAGTCTCGGGAATTCAGGCCGTCCGTGTGGCGGCGCGGCTCCGGCGTGAGCTGAAGACCGATGTCGACCTTGTGAAGGGACGCTACGGAGAATTCAAGGTGCTCGTCGACGATCGAGTCGTGATCGACGGCGGCGCACTCGTCACGCTCGGCATCATGCCGTCCGGCAACAAGGTGATCGAGACGGTCCGGCCGTTGATCGAAACGCCCCCGGCGACGTGATTACCGTCACGCATTGAGCTTGCTCATGACTCTCGCACGACCGGAGCGGGGGATAGGCGAATCAGCGCAGTACGTGCGCGGTTCGTCATTCGGGGAATCGCGATCGTCGTCCCCTGCCGTCCCGCCCTGACGTTCGAAGGTTTTGGCGCTCAAGGGGATGACGGCTTCGCGAGCACGACCGACGTGTCGATCTGACGCTCCGGAATCGTCCAGTACGTCTTCAACAGCCGGCGCTTTTCGTCGGGTGGAACGAGCTCGAAGCCATGGCGCTGATAAAAACGGATTGCCCAGCTTGCAGCCGCCCAGGTGCCGACCAGCAGTCGGCGCGTCGCGAGCGTTTGAAGATGGCCAAGAAGCAAGGTTCCGACGCCGCGGTGCTGCGTGTGCGGAAGCACGTACGCATGACGGATCAGATCGACGTCAGCGACGTGTTGAAAGCCCATGATGCCGAGCAGCCTTTCATCCGACTCGTAGCCCCAGAATTCGACGCCGGCATTGATATCGCTCTCGAGCGCCTCGAGCGTCATGTACGGCTCACGCCAGCAGTCCATTGGGATCATGCCGCGATAAGCCTCGGCCGCCGCATTGATAATCGCGTTGATGACGGCGCGTTCGTCCGCACGGCAGCGTCGAATTGCAGCCATTACCGCTCCAGATTCGTTCCGAGGCTCGCCGCCACTTCGAAGACTGAGAGCGCGGGTTCAGCGCCGGCGGCGCGGAACATCAGCACGCCCGCTGGCGTACCTGCAGCACGCATCGCATCCAGAGCCCCACGATTGGCCCAATACGACTGAATTCGCCAGCGTCCGCTGGCATCGCTGGCACGCAGCAGGTCCGTATGCAACAGGCCGGGTGGCAGCTTAGTGCCCGCCGACCGGTAGGCCGCGACGAGATCGGCCGTCCTGTCTTCGGCAACGACGGCTTCGAGAACGGTCAGGACCATGACGAGCCTCTGCCTGGTGTGGGCATCAACCCCCGAGACGTGGTGTAAAAATAGCCGCGACGACCATCGAGATATATCCCGAGCCGATGACGCCAACAGAACATTGACCTTCGTCGCCAGCCTCGGACGTCAGGTACGCGTGCCATCAATCGCGCGCTCGATACGGCGATCAGGAACGAGCCAGATGAGGGCTACAGCAATATACAGCGCCGCTGAGATTGCAGGGTGGAGGAACGCCGCAGGAATGGCCACGGCATAGAACACCGGCGAGAGCTTTCCCTTTGTATCGCTGCCGATGGCGGCGGCGAGCACCGACGACGGCCCTTCTCGCACAAGAATCGCGCTCTGCAGGATGAAATATGCGATCGCCGCCATCAACATCACGACCGCATACACAGCGACGGGTACAGCCTCGAAGTGTTGTCCCATCCAGGCAGTGACGAACGGAAACAGTGACAGCCAGAACAGCAAATGCAGGTTGGCCCACAGGATCGCCCCGTCCACGCGGGTCGTCACGTGAATCATATGATGATGGTTGTTCCAGTAAATGCCGAGATTTGTGAAACTCAGCACGTAGCTCAGAAACACGGGCCGCAGCGCCATCAAACTGGCCAGCCTCGCATCGTCGGGCGGACGCAGCTCCAACACCATGATCGTGATGATGATGGCGAAAACGCCGTCGCTGAACGCTTCAAGTCGCCGCGGACTCATCGTGGCTTCGTCATTCCGACCCATGATCAATCACACCGGACGCGACGCTCGGGAGCAGCAGTCCGATCGAAGAGCTGCAGCGCGACGTGCATGTCGTCGAGCGCCAGGACGCGGCGACGCGCGAACTCGCCGTCCCGGACTCGATCCAGAACCGCCTGCCGCTGAGCACGATAATAATCGGTCGCGTCAAGCGCCAGCCCGGCGTCCTTCCCGAGCGGTTCGATGAGCAGGATTCGCGTTGCGAGCGATGGATCGAGCCGGTCAGCCCCGCCAATCTGAAACGGAGCGCACGCTACGCCAGACGGCGGGCCGAGCTCCCAACGAAAGAGCGCGGGGGACAGATCGTTCGATTCGCCGACAATCGCCAACCGATCCTCGGAGGTCAGGCTACTACGAATCGTTTGCAACGCAGCCCGCAGCGATCCGCTGTCGGTGTAATTCTCGAAGGCAACACGTTGAAACCGATCCTGCGCGACCACAGCTCTCGCCGCAATCAACCCGAAAGCGACAGCGGCGGGCACCAGCAATACGCCAACCACTCGACGCGGACGCGAGCCCGCCAGCCACCGGGCTGTCTCACCCGCTGCGGCAAGACACAAGAGAACGACGGTGAGCAGCAGGAAGCGCGGAAATCGTGTCTGGTGGACCGTAATCGCCATGAATTGGACGGGTATCGCGACGACCAGGAAGCGCATCCACGCCGGTTGGCGTCGATACTGCACCGCCGCGATCGCGAACGCCCCGATGACTGCAATGAGAATCGATTGATTGTAGAAGTAGCTGCCGCGCAACGCGTCAATGTAGGTCGCGGCACCGCCTCCGGTTGCCGCCTCCCCGAGCGGCCGGTTGAACACCAGGTTTGCGAAATCGCGAATGTGGTTCGGATAGGGGATCGCAAACCAGATCGTGACCGGGAGCACGAACCACGTCAGCAGCGGGCCAACACGTGGGTCCGCTGTGTTGGCGCGCGCCCAGTCAATCCGCCCTTTCCGGTGAAGGTACCACACGCGCGCGAGCAGGAAATAGAGGACGACGTGGCCCGTGTTGCCGACCGAGTGAACGGATATCCGCCGGCCGAACAGATGGAAATCGAAGCCTCCTGTTGAAGTGATGAGCGCTAACGCCACCGCGTAGAGTACGAGGACGGCGCCAATCAACGTCGTCGACAGTCGGCGCATCCATCCGCTCAGCGACATCAGTCTCGCGGCCCAGCCCTCACGGGAGGTCCATTCCAGCCACTCGTACAGGACGAGCGGTGCGATCAACAACAGAAAGTAGTTGTACTTGGTGAAGAACAAGATGGTCAGCGAAATCGCGAACGCGGAGGCAGACCGCGGATTCGGAGTTCTCCGGTACTCCGCATAGGCAAGCACGACGACGAGCTCGGCCGCCGCGCCAGGCATCTCGGTCATCGCGACTGAGGCGTACGCGAGCAAGAACGGAGATGAGATCAGCAATGCGACAAAGATGCCCGCTGGCAGCACCGACGCCGATCCCCACTGTCGCCACAGAATCACGGATCCAACGAGTCCGGCCGCAGCAAACGCCACGAGGCTGCTCCACAGCCCGGCGCCCATGGTGCCCCCAAGCACGATGTAGAACGGGATCTGCCAGATCGAGTGCATGGGCGGCCAGTAGCCCTGTCGCCACAGATCCCATAACAGGCGGTGAATGCGTCCGGTGACGAGGTAGTGGTAGTCGGTCCAGCCGGACACGAGATGAGTCGCGAGGTCCCACCGTGGAAGCAGGCTGCGTGCCTCGACGACGTGGATCGTCTGAGAAGCCACGAGCTGCACGACGTAGACCAGTGCCGCGGCGAGAACGAGAAGAGTCAGGGCGGCAAGAACGCGACGCAAAGCTGGTGCTTAATCCGACTGCTTGCGCCGTGCGGCACGCAACGCGTCGAAGTGACGCTCCCATCGATCGCGAACTTCAACTTCGGTCATGCCAATGTCGTAGGCCGGAGAGTCGACCGGCTGGGCGGCTGTCACACGAATCATGACCACTTCACGTATCGAGGCGACTCGAGACCCGCGCTCTTTGTAGAATTCGATCGCGCGATCGTACAGCGGCCCCGATTCGAGAATCGTGGCGATCCCCTTGAATCGATATCCCTTTCGTACGAACGGATCGACGACATTCACTTCGACGCTCGGGTTCTGCCGCAGGTTGGCGAGCGTCCCGGCAGAGCGGATGTTCGCGAAGACCAGGTGATCGTCGTCCCACACGGTGGTCGTTCCCTTGGGCGACAGATTCGGCGTACCGTCGGGACACACGGTGGCGACGAAGCCAAGCCGCTGCTCCAGGACGAGGCGCTTCATGTCGTCGCTGAGAATCCCCATCTATCTCGCCACCCGTCGTCGGACGCCAAACGGGGACAGCATCGGCACGCGGCGCGCGTAGTCGTCGTACGCGGCCGCACCGAGCTGCTCGCGGAGAAACTTCTCTTCCATGCGTGCCTTGATCATCCACCCGATCGTCATCACAGAGGCGCCCAACCATGCCAGTGCTGTTCCGCGGAGCGCAGCGGTCGCCGTGGACGCGATGATGATGCCGGTATAAATCGGGTGACGGACGATCGCGTACGGTCCGGTGTCGACGACGTGATGCTCCGCTTTACGGCCGACGGCTGCGGACCAGAGGCGGCCAAGATGGAATCGGGCCCACCAGGCGAACAGCAGCCCCACGACGGCGACGCCCACCATCGACCACGCGATTACCAGCGGCGTTTGCCAGAGGACGCCCTCGACGCGAACGTCGTGATGGTACAAACCAAAGAGAAGGATGACACCCGCCGCGGCGAACACACGATACAGAATCTGACGATGCCTCGCCGGCTGCTTGACGGCGCGGTCACTCCACAGCGCGGCCGCCCACCACGAGAGCCACCACACAATCCAGATTCCCTGCAGCACGCGCTCAGGCATTGCTCTCATACTTTACCGCCGGCAATTTGCCAGCCGCACGCTTTTCATGGATCATCTGCGCGCTTCGATCCGGAGGCTCAGTGACCACAGCGGCGACGCAAATCGAACGGCAGGACGGCCGGGTCGAGCTGGTCGACACCAGGCGTGTAGAGCAGAGCCCGCTCTACAACGACGACCTGGCGCCGGTGCCGCTCGCCCGGCGGACCTGGACGACCTACAACTACGCAGCGCTGTGGATCAGCATGGCGCACTGCATCCCCACCTACATGCTGTCGGCAGGTCTGATGGCAGCGGGAATGAGCTGGGCGCAGGCGCTCTTCACCGTCGCGCTCGGCAACACGATCGTGCTCGTGCCCATCCTTCTGAATTCTCATCCCGGCACTCGGTACGGCATTCCCTTTCCGGTCTTTGCGCGCGCGGCCTACGGGACGATCGGTTCGAATGTACCCGCGCTGATGCGGGCCGTCGTGGCCTGTGGATGGTTCGGCATCCAGGCGTGGATTGGCGGCGAGGCGCTCAACACGTTCTTCGCGAGCGTCATCCCCGGCTGGCACGACCTGCTCGGGGCAGGTTTCGGGGGACACTCGACCACCGAATGGTTGTCGTTCCTGCTGTTCTGGACGTTGAACATTGTCATCGTGTATCGCGGAATGGACTTGTTGAGAAAAGTCGAGAACTGGGCCGCACCCTTCGTTCTCGTCATGACGTCGCTGCTCCTCGCATGGGCAGTCACCCAAGCCAACGGATTCGGCCCCCTGCTCTCGCAACCCGGCAAATTCACCACGATGTCCGAATTCCTGCCGGTATTCGTTCCGTCGCTCACCGCGATGATTGGCTTCTGGGCCACGCTGTCGCTCAACATGCCCGACTTCACCCGGTTCGGCCGCAGTCAGCGTGAACAGGTCGTCGGCCAGACCGTTGCGCTCCCCACCACGATGTTCGCCTTTGCGGCAATGGGCGTGCTCATCACGAGCGCGACGGCGATCATCTATCACGAAGTGATCTGGGATCCGATCAAGCTGATCGCCCGCTTCAGCAATCCGCTCGTGATCGCGATCTCGATGTTCACGGCCGTCGTCGCAACTCTGGCGGTCAACATCGCGGCCAACGTCGTCTCGCCGGCGAACGATTTCGCGAACGCGTTTCCGCGGCTGATTACGTTCAGCACCGGCGGACTGATAACCGGCATTCTGGGGATTCTGATCCAGCCGTGGCGACTGCTGGCGGACCCCTCAGGCTACATCTTCAGCTGGCTCCTGGGATACTCGGGCGGACTCGGATCGATCGCCGGCGTGTTGATTGCCGATTATTGGATCGTGCGAAAGCGAAACCTCGCACTGGAAGACCTCTATCTTGCCAACGGTCGTTACGGGCGTTGGAACGCAGCCGGGATCGTCGCAACGGTCGCGGGCTGCGCCGCGGCCTGGGGCGGGCTGATCGTCCCCGTGATGCGGCCGTTGTATGACTACGCGTGGTTCGTCGGATTCGGCGTCGCGGCGATTGCGTACCTCGCCTTGCGGCGGCGCACGACTGTTCCACTGCTCGCCGCAATACTGCCGGCACTCGCGATCGTGCAGCCGCCGTCGCCTCAGACCGCGTTCGCAATGGCGACAATGCGAACGGCGGTGGGCAACATCGACGAGAGCGCGCTGCGCGAGTACACGGGCGTGTATCGGTGGGCGCCGGACGCCTTCCTGTACCTCCAGCTGTGGAACGAATTCACTGGCTTCGACAAGCCGAGCGAGCTCGTGGCTTTCGACGAGACAGGCGAGGTCCGCACGCTGTACCCAAGCGCGCGCGATAAGTTCTTCACCGGTCCTGGGATGGCCGTCTCGGCGCCTCCGGAATCCCATATCGAATTTCAGCGTAATCAGAGTGGCCGCGTCGTGTCGCTCACCTGGACGCGTAACGGCGCCCCGCCGCGCAGCGCGCGCCTCGCGGACATCGAGAAGCGCGAAGACGTGAAATTCGCAGGTGGCGGCATTCGCCTCGCCGGCACGCTGATGAGTCCAACGCGAGGCGAAAAGCATCCAGCCGTTGTTCTGGTGCACGGTTCCGGCGCCGAGAATCGCGAATACATGCTCCCCTGGGCGAGATTCCTGATTCGCCGCGGAGTGGCCGTACTCGGCTACGACAAGCGCGGCGTTGGTGGGTCGACGGGTGACTGGAATACCGCGTCGTTCGACCAACTGGCCGACGACGTCGTCGGCGCAGTCGAGTACTTGAAGGGCCGCAGCGATATCGACGGAACGCAAATCGGACTGCTGGGTATCAGTCAGGCCGGCTGGATTATGCCGCTCGCCGCCGTTCGCACGAAAGACGTGGCGTTCCTGATCAGTATCTCCGGCGCGGGCATACCTGCGGCAGAGACGACGATCGATCAGGCACGCAACGAGATGACGATGACGGGCATGCCTCCGCAGACCGTCGACGCAATCATCGCTCTCATGAGGCTCCAGTACGAATATGCCAGGACGGGGAACGGCTGGGAAGACTACGTCGGCGCCCGCGAAAAGATGATCGCGAAACTCGGCGTGGCGCCGAAGACGATTCCTGGCACACGTGAGGATCCGTACTGGCAATTCATTCGTCGTCTGTACTTCTATGATCCTGCACCGACTCTCCGAAGGCTCCAGACACCTACGCTGGCACTCTGGGGAGAGCTCGACAACAACGTCGTCGCGGACAAGAACAAGTCGGCATGGGAAGCGGCACTGAAAGCGGGCGGGAACCGCGACTACACGTTGAAGATTCTGCCGAAGGCGAACCACGCGCAGTGGGAGGCCAAGGCAGGAAGCAATGCCGAGACCAAATCACTGCAACGATTCGTCCCGGAATTCTTCACGACGATCATAGATTGGCTGGCAAAGCGGATTCCTGGCTTCAATGCAGGACGGACCGCTTGAGCGTGCCGCCTTCCACACCGGCGAGCGCGTGTGAGGTGATAAACGCATTCGCGTCGAATCGCCGCACCAGCGCTTTCACTTTCCCCACTTCCAGCCGTGTGACGACGCAGTAGAGAATCTCCTGCTCCTCGGAGCTCAAGCCTCCGCGGCCGCGATACGCCGTCACCCCTCGGCCCAACTCGGTCATGATGTGGGCGGCGACCTCGCCGCTCGCGCGCGACACAATCGTGAGCGCCGTGTACTCCTCGATCCCGTTCACCACAAAGTCGAGCGTGCGCGCCGCAGCGACGTACGTCAGGATTGAGTACAGCGCGGGCTCGACGCCGAGCAGCGATATCGCGGCGAGGAAGAGAGCGACATTGAACAGAAGAATCAGGTCGCCGACCCGCAGCAAGTCAGTGCGCTTGCTGATGAGCAGGGCGGCGATCTCCGTCCCGTCCAGGACCGCTCCGCCGCGAATCGCGAGCCCGATACCCGCGCCGATGAAGAACCCGCCGAAGACGGCGGTCAACAGCAGATCCGGTGTGACGTCCGGAAAATGCACGGTCGCAAGCACCAGCGCCAGCCCCCCAATGCCCGCGGCACTGCGCAGTGCAAATGCAGCGCCCATT
>JBKPTT010000144.1:0-29107 GCA_046735635.1 Acidobacteriota bacterium
GCCCGCACAATAACCTCACGGCGCGCAAGTTCGTGCTCAAATGCGCGCCGGCGGCATTTGCCGCTGCGGCGCATGCCGCCAGGCGGGCCGGCGCGCGGTTCCCGCAACACACGGGAGAAACGCTGGACGCCATGCTCGAGCGGATGGAGCCTCTGTTCTTCGACTCCGCCGTACATCCGATTGTCACCAACAAGACGCCCGGGCCCGGGCGCGACATCCTGACCTCCAGCTCCAACAATCTCTACGTCGACGTGACGATGGCGGAGCTCGAGAATTTTCGGGAGCGGTATCCGCTGAACTCGCGCATCGTGAAGCGCGACGGGCGAATCGTCGAGGACGTCTATCGTGTCGGCGGCGTGTACGACGCCCACATTCGGGAGATCATCCGGCACCTCGACGCGGCGATTCCGTTCGCGACCGACCCGATGGCGGCGGCGCTCCGCGCGCTGATCACGTTCTACCGCACGGGCGAAGAGGCGGACCGGATCGCGTACGACATCGCGTGGGTCCAGGACAAGGCCTCGCCAGTCGACACGATCAACGGATTCGTCGAAGTGTACATGGACGCGCGCGGTCACAAGGGAGCCTGGGAAGCGCTCGTCTTTTACGTGAACCGCGAAAAGACCGAAGGCATCCGCCGGCTCGCGGCCGCCGCGCAGTGGTTCGAGGATCGCATGCCGTGGGCACCCCAGTATCGAAAAGAGGGGGTACGAGGGATCACGGCCAACGCGATCGATGTCGTGGTCGAGGCGGGCGACTCTGCGCCCGTGACGCCCGTCGGCATCAACTTGCCGAACGATCAGGTGATTCGCGAGGAATACGGCAGCAAGTCCGTATCGCTCACCAACGTCAACGAGGCGTACGACAAATCGACGTCCGTGGAGTTTCGCAAGGAGTTCGCCTGGTCGGCAGAAGAAGCCGAGCGGGCGGAAAAGTGGAGCAGCCTCGCCGGCGAGTTGACGACCGACCTTCATGAGGTCATCGGCCATGGATCGGGCAAGGTTGCCGAACGGCTGAACGGCAGCCCGCAGTCCTATCTCAAGGAACACTATTCCGCGCTCGAAGAGTCGCGCGCGGATCTGGTCGCGCTCTATTTCCTGCCCGACCCGAAGCTCGTAGAGCTGGGGCTCATCGACGAAGGCGCCCACGAGGAGGTCGTGCTCGCAGAGTACGAGGGGTACGCGCGAAACGCGCTCGTGCAGCTCCGGCGCGTGCGCGAGGGCACGCAGATCGAGGAAGACCATATGCGCAACCGGCAGATGATCGTCTGCTGGTTGATCGCGAACTCGAACGCCATCGAAAAGCGCGTCCGTGACGGCAAGACGTACTATGTGATGGTCGATGCGCGGGCCTTTCAGCAAGCCGTCGGACGGTTGCTGTCGGAAGTGCAGCGTATCAAGGCGGAAGGAGATTACGACGCCGCGAAGGGACTGTTCGAAGAGTACGGCGTCCATTTCGATCCGGCGCTTCGCGACGAGATCGTCGCCCGGGTTGACCACCTGAACATGCCGTCCTACACCGGGTTTGTGCAGCCTCGGTTGGAACCGGTGACGGATGCCGCCGGCGGAATCGTCGATGTGAAGATCTCGTATCCGCTGGATCTGACTACGCAGATGCTGGAGTACTCGGGGAAGCGGCAGCCCACGACATGAGACGCGCGGCTGGCGCGGCGGCAATCGCCGTCATTTGCATCGCGGTGGCTCTGACGCGCCCCGTGCGCGCGAGTGCGGGGAGCGCGGCGCGCGCGACGTACCAGGCGCCGATGTCAACCGCAGCCGCCGAGCAGGCGATCCTTGCTGCCGAGGACGCGCGCCTGGTTCTGCCTACCGACCTGCACACGCCCACAATCGATGCGCTCCGAGCGAGGCAGCTCGACGATCTCCGGCTCCTGCTGGAGCTTGCCCGGTCCACGGATCGATCCGTCGCCGTCCGAGCGCTTCGTGCGCTCGGGCGCTTTGAGCGGCGTGAGCTGATCCCGGAGTTGATGAGATACCTGCCGAGCCCGGCGTTCACCGACGAGGCGTCATTCGCGATCGCGCAGGCGTTTCGCGGCGAGCCGCCGGCGAACGATTCCGGTGAACAGATCGATTCGTCTCTCGCGTTGCTGGTCCAGTCGGGACAGATCCCGGCCCGGATCGAAGATCGCCCGGGTCCTGTCGACGCGGTCGCGATCGCTGTCGGCAGGCTGCCGTACATTCGCGCGGACCAGGTTCGCCGCGCGCAGGCGTACCTTCTGTCGATGATGCACGCGGCGGATTCCGATCCGTTGATGCGGCCGGCGCTCCCGAGCGTCACGCGCGGAATGGAGGCGCTCATTCGACGCCAGACACGACGGTGGACTCCCGACAGCGACACGATCGACGAGTTGCGCGGGATCGTCATCAATCGTCGTCACGAATACCCGCCGCAGTCGCGGGTCAACGCGATGCTTGCGCTCATGGGCGCCCGTGGCGGAGTCGACGCGGAGACGTTACGGGTTGCCGCAAACGCGACGACGTCGGCCGCCGACAACGTGCTGGTGCAGCTCCGGCGGCTCGCGGCCGCGGTGCTCGCGGGCTCCGGTTCGCCGGTGGCACCCTCGGAGCGGACGGAACTGCTCACGGCGTTGCTGGCCGATCGGACGACGATCGTGCGCATCGAGGCAATTCGAGCCTGGGCTCGACAGGAAGTGCCGATCAACGGGTGTCAGCGCATTTATGACGCGCTCAAGGACCCGAGCACGCCGGTCGTCCTCGCGGCCATCGATGCATTGCCGGAGTTTTGCAAGGGAGATGTGAATGCGGTCGATCGGTTGACGATCGAGGCACGAACGCCGCCGGAGAACGAATGGCATCTCGCATCCCACGCGCTGGTCGGTCTCGCGAAGGCGGCCCCGAAGCGGGTCTTCATTCCGCTGCTCGGCAGCCACATCCAGCACCAGACCTGGCAGGTCAGGATGTACGCGGCTCGCGCGGCGGCCATCACGGACGAAGTCCCGTCGCTCGAGCGGCTCGCCTACGATCGCGAACCCAACGTACGCGAGGCGACGCTCGGCCCTCTGCGGCGCCTGAAGGCCGACGAAGCGGAGCCGTATTTTGTGAGCGCGCTCGGTGAGAGCGACTATCAGCTCCTGCGTACCGCCGCGAACGAGCTCAAAGGCGCGAAGCCGACGCCGCAGCTCGCCACGGGGCTGCTGGACGCGCTGTTGCGCGTCACCGCGGAACGGAAGGACACGTCGCGGGACATGAGGCTGGCGCTTCTCGATCGGCTGCGTGAGCTCGGCGATCCGGATCAAAGCGGCGGGCTCGTCCCGCTTCTGCGTGATTACGATATCGACGTTGCGCGAGCAGCGGCATCGTTGATTCAGCAGTGGACCGGGAGACCGCAGGAGATGGATCCGCAGCCGCTTCAACGGCCGCCGGCCGCCGCCCCGTCGGAGGCGAGGCCCGCTCGCGTCACGCTGCGAAGCGGAAAGAAGTTTTCGATCACCTTGCGCGGCGACGTGGCGCCGTTGACCGTCGCACGGTTTGTCCAGCTCGCAGCCGCCGGGTACTACAACGGGCTCACATTCCACCGCGTCGTTCCCAATTTCGTCGTGCAGGGAGGCAGTCCAGGAGCGAACGAGTACTCAGGCGACAGCCTCTACATGCGCGACGAAATCAGCAACCTGTCGAACGTGCGCGGCGCCGTCGGCCTCTCCACTCGTGGACGCGACACCGGCGACGCGCAGTTCTTCGTCAATCTGGTCGACAACCCGCGGCTCGATTTCGAATACACCGTGTTTGGCACCGCTGCTCCGCTGGATGTCATCGATGAAATCGTCGAAGGCGATGCGATAACGAGCATCACGTTCGACAAAGACGACCAGGAGAAGAATCGCGCGGATGTAGGCTATGCTGGCGCGGAACGATGGCGGCTTCCTACAGATTCGGCCCTTTCACCGTCGATGCGGCCTCGTATCGTCTCCTTCGAAAGGGCACCGTCGTCCCGCTCTCGCCGAAGATCATCGATCTTCTCCTCTATCTCGCCTCCAGACAGTCCACGCTGGTTTCGAAGGACGAGCTCTTTGCAGCGTTGTGGCCCGACGTCGCGGTCACCGACAATGCGCTGACTCAAGCCATCTCCGAGCTGCGGCAGGCGCTCGGCGACGACCCATCGCAGCCGACCTACATTCAGACAGTCGCCCGCCGTGGCTATCGGTTCATCGCTGCGGTTGAATCACTGGCGCCTCCTGTCGAAACCGCTGCATCGCCGGCGCCGCCGGCCGTTGCGCCGCCGCAATTGCCGGCGATCGCGGTGCTCGATTTCGCGAATCTGAGCACGGATCGCGAGTTTGCCTGGCTCGCATCTGGGATTGCCGAAACGGTCACCAACGACCTTCGTGCGGCCGGAGGCGTCCGCGTGATCGATCGCGTGCGCGTCGTCCACGCGGTGCGCCGCGTCGGCGAAGACCTCGCGGCGCTTCGCGATCAGCTGCAGCTCGAGCTCGCGGTGGTCGGCAGCTTTCAGCGTGCCGGCGATCGTCTGCGGATCACCGCTCGCGTCGTCGAGGCGGCCACCGGAGAGGCGGTCGCGGAGGCGAAAGCGGACGGCGCGCTGGATCACGTGTTCGATCTGCAGGACCGAATCGTGGCTCAGTTCTCCGACGCATTGGGTACCGCGCGGCGCCAGAACACAGGCGGTTCGAGACAACTGCACCATGAGACGAGCAGTCTCGAGGCGTACAAAGCATTCACCGAGGGGCGCGTGCGCCTCGAGTCGCTCGACGCAGCGCTCGTGCCCGCGGCCATCGCGGATTTCGAGCGCGCGGCGGCGCTCGACGCGAGTTATGCGCTCGCGCACGTCGGCCTCGGCAATGCGCGGTTCTTCCAGTACGAGATGTCGCGCGCGCGCAATCAGCCGGATGCGGCGCTGCTCGCCCGAGCGATCGACCACGTGCGGCGCGCGATCGAGCTGGAGCGCGATCTCGCCGAAGCGCACGCGACGCTGGCGTTCCTGCTGGTGAGCGCTGGGCGCTTCGACGAAGCGCGGGCGTCGGCGCGCAGAGCCGTGGGGCTCGAGCCCGGGTACTGGGGGCACCACTTCCGGCTCGGGCACGCCGAGTGGGGCGAAGATCGGCTGCGCACGCTCGCGCGCGCCCAGGAGCTCTATCCCGATTTCCCCTTCACGCATTTCGAAACGGCAATGGTCCACATCGCACGAGGCGCGCTCGACCGCGCCGAGTCGGTCCTGCGTGAAGGCACGCTGGCGCAAGATCGTCAAGCGCACCTCAAACAGCGATATCCGGCCAAGGGACTCCATTGGCTGCTCGGTCTCGTGAGACTGGCGCAGCGCGATCCGGCGGAAGCTCGCGCCGAGTTCGAACGGGAAATCTCCGATGGTTCGGGGCAGCTTTACGCAGCGGAATTCGCGATGAACGCATGTGATGGCCTGGGCTTCCTCGCACTGGACCTGAACGATCCGCGTGCGGCGGCCGAGGCGTTCCAGCGCGCGCTCCAACCCTTTCCCGAGCATGCCCGTTCGCTCGTAGGCCTCGGCGCCGCGCTCGCCGCGTCCGGGGATCGGGCGGGCGCCAGCGCCGCACTCGCACGCGCGTCCACCGCGATCGAGGGGTTGCGGCGGGGCGGCCGCGCGACCGAAGCCGGCCTCGCCCAGGCATTTCTCCATGCCGTCAAAGGCCAGACGGAACCGTCGATTGCTCTCCTCAGAGGCCTCGTCGAGCGGCCGGAAGTTCCCTTCACCGGCTGGACGATCCCGATCGAGCCGCTGCTCGCACCGCTGCGGCAACTACCAGAATTCAGGACAGTTACGGCCGCTCTCGCGCAGCACGCCCGCTGATTTCAGCGTTCTTCAGCTTCCGCTCAGGACTTCTCAGCAGGCCCGGCTCTATCGTGGATTCATGGAAGCTCGGAGCGCGACGGCGGACGTAGCCACCGAACGCCGGACCGGCAAAGCGTTCGTCAACGATGTCCACTCGCGACTCAATCGCACACGCGTCGACGACGTGCTGCACATCGATTCGGTTGCCTCGCTGCAGCACGCTCTCAGCCGGGTCGTAGACGAAGGCAGACGCGTGAGCATTGCGGGCGGCCGTCATGCGATGGGCGGGCAGCAGTTCGGCACCGACACCGTCCTGCTCGACATGACATCGCTCTCTCGCGTCATCGATTTCGACAGCGAGCGCGGACTCATCACCGTCGAGGCAGGCATCGACTGGCCGCGGCTCGTCAACCACCTTCTGTGGGCCAACGCGGGACAGGGTCCCCATTGGGGAATCATCCAGAAGCAGACCGGCGCCGATCATCTGACGATCGGCGGCGCGCTGTCGGCAAACGTACATGGTCGCGGTCTACGGCTGCGTCCGTTCGTCGGGGACATCGAGTCGTTCGAGCTCGTCGATGCGGGCGGTCGGGTCGTACCGTGCAGTCGGACGCAAAACCAGAATCTGTTCGCGCTCGCAATCGGCGGCTACGGCTTGTTCGGCATTGTCGCTCACGTGACGCTTCGGCTTGCCGAGCGGCGAAAGCTCGAACGTCGGGTGACGATCGCCCGCGTGGACGATCTCCCATGGCTCATCGAGGATCGGATCGGGGAAGGCTGCGAGTTCGGCGACTGTCAGTTCGCCATTGACCCGAGTTCCTCGGAGTTCCTTCAGTCGGGCGTGTTGTCGTGCTACCGCCCCATTGACGACGACCGCCCGATTCGGTCCGACCAGCTCGCGCTCACCCCGTCGGACTGGCAGCGCCTTCTACTGCTGGCGCACCGCGACAAGTCGCGTGCGTTTGCGGAGTACGCGCGCTACTACATGGCGACCGACGGGCAGCTGTACTGGTCTGACACGCACCAGATGGCTTCGTATCTGGATGGCTACCACGCGGCTCTGGACGTCCACCTCGGCGCGCGCGCCAAAGGCTCCGAGATGATCACGGAGCTCTACGTCCGGCGGACCGACCTGCCCGCGTTCATGGCGAACGTGCGTCGGGACGCGCGCGCGAACGAGTTCGACATCATCTACGGCACCATTCGCGTGATCGAGCAGGATGACGAAACGGTGCTCGCCTGGGCGCGCGAGCCGTGGGCGTGCATCGTCTTCAACCTTCATGTCAATCACACTGCGGCGGGTCTGCAGAAGGCCGAACGGGATTTTCGACGTCTCATCGATCGCGCGGCCGGATTCGGGGGCAGTTACTACCTGACGTATCACCGCTGGGCCACGGCTGAACAAGTGGAACGCTGCCATCCACGCATGCGCGAGTTCCTGCGTCTCAAGCGACAGCACGATCCGAACGGTGTCTTCACGAGTGACTGGTACGAGCATCACGCGCGTCTCATCGACGCGAGGGAGTCGTCATGAAGCAAGCACAGCTCGTCGTCGTTCTCTCGGTCCTGTTCGCGGCGACCCCGGCGCGCGCGCAGGATACAGCGCCTGCGCCACCAAACGCGACGCGCCTGCTGTTCGGCCCGACGGCCCGCGCATTACCGAAAGGCCAGGTGTACTTCGGCGTCTACGAGTTCCTCGCGCCGTTCGTGCAGGTCGGCGTAACGGATCGCGTGTCGATCGGCGGCGGCACGCCGCTGTTCTTCGGCGTGGATGAGTCCGCGAGGCCGTTCTGGGTTACGCCGAAAGTCCAGGTGCTTGGAACTGGCGCAACGGACGTGGCGGTAGGCGCGATACATGTCTTCAGCGCGGATGAAGGCGGAGGAGGCATCGCGTACGCTGTGGCGACCCACGGCTCCTCCCGTGGCGCGCTCACGGCGGGTACTGGCATCGCCTATGACGTTCACGGCGGACGCTCGGCAATTGTCATGGTTGGCGGGGATCGGGAGGTGAGGCCCGGGTTGCGTCTTGTCACGGAGAACTACCTGTGGAAGAACGGCGACGGAATCGCGAGCGCGGGTGTCCGCTTCACCGGAGGCAAGTTGTCGGCGGACGTTGGCTTGGCCATACCGCTCGGCCTGGGTGAGGTGTTTGCATTCCCTGTGGTCAACTTCGTCTACATGTTCTGAGGAGGTCATGAGCGAATTGCCTGTGCCGCGGCGGCTTCCGCGCCGCACCTACGACTGGCTGTTTGCGGAGAGCCGTCGCTGGGTCGACGAGGGGGTGCTCGATGATGCTGGAAGGATGCGAATTCTGTCGCAGTACGGGACGGAATCGTCATCGCACCGGGGAACCATGGCGCTCACGCTCGTCGCCGTGCTGATGTGCGGAATCGGCGTGCTGCTCGTCATCGGGTACAACTGGGATCGCATTCCGGCGTCGGCAAAAGTCGCGATGATCATGGTGTCCATCGCGTCGGCGTTCGGAGCCGCCGCCGCTGCGTACGCGCGCGGCAGGCGCACGCTTGCGGAAGTGCTGGCGTTCTCCGGAACGGTGCTGTTTGGCAACGGCATCTGGCTCATCGCGCAGGTGCTGCACATCCAGGGACATTTTCCCGACGCCTTCCTGTGGTTCTCCGTAGGCGCGTTCGTCACGGCGTGTCTGGTGGAGTCCGCCGCGATCGGTGTCGGTGCGTCGTTGCTCGCGGGCGTCTGGATCATCTCCGAAGCCTCGTTCTACGCGCACGTGATCTATCCGTTCCTCGTCCTGTGGCCCTGCGCCGTGTGGGTTGCGTACCGGATTCGGTCGACCGTGATGGTGTACGTCCTTGGCCTGACGGTCGCACTGTGGGTAGGCATCGCGACAGTTCCCGAGGCTCGCATGACCGTCGCGCCGGCCGCTGTGCTGCTCAGCGGCTGCGCCCTGTATGCCATCGCTCGGTGGCACCGCGCCGAGAGCGAGATGGCAGACGGCTGGCGCATAAGTGCTCTTGGAACGCTGCTGCTCACGCTCATGCCGTTCATGAGCAGCGGGCTGTATCACTCGATGGAGAAGGGCACGGCCGTCTCTTCGATCGTGATCGCGGCGTCTGCGGCCGCAATTGCTGCGTCGGCGGTCGCACGGCCGATTCGGATCCCGGCGGACTGGGCGGTCCTGGTGACCGGGTCGGTGGCTTTGGTCTGGGCGCTCGTCGCCGGTTCAGGGCTCCTGTCCGATACGTGGTGGCTCAAGACCGTGTCGACGATTGCGTTCAGCACGACGGCGCTCGTGCTTTGCGTCGCGTTGATTCGGTCGGCATTCCGATCGAACCGGACATCCGATCTGGCGTTCGGCGTCCTGTTCGGGCTGGCGTTTCTCATCATGCGGTGGACCAGCATGATCGAAAACCTTTTGTGGTCGGGATTGGTGCTGCTCGTGGCGGGCGGCGGCCTGTTGCTCATCGCGCGGCAATGGCTGCGCCGCGATCGCTCGCTGGTCGTCGGGAGGGCGTCATGACGTCGACCGTGTCTTCCGCCAAACGAGCCGGGCTGGCCGGCGCGACCTGCCTGCTGATCCTCACCGGCATGATTGTGGGCCACGCCTGGCCCCTGTGGACGGGACAGATCGTCACGATGAAAGTCGTGCCGCTCGATCCGCGGGATCTCTTCCGCGGCGAATACGTGCATCTGGATACAGCTGCCAACCAGCTATGCCGCGACGGATCTGCTCAGTGCAGGTCGTCGATGTCAGTGGTGCGGCCGCTGGATCGCGTCTTCGACGAGTCGCAACCGGGCTCATTCGTTTACGTCCAGCTCGCAGCCTCTCCCTCAGGCGATTACGTGCCGGTGACGGCAAGCCTGAAGCCGCAGCCCGGAGCGCTCAACCTGCGAGGGCGCTCGCGCCATCACGCCGGCCCATACCTCGCCGTCGACTATGGCCTGGACGCGTTCTACATGCAGGAAGGAAAAGGACGGCAAGTGGAGGAAGCACTCCGTCAGCGGCGCAACGTTCAAATACAAGTCGCGATTGCCACATCAGGGCAAGCGCGCATCAAGACGCTGCTCGTCGACGGCGTATCCGTAGACCGCTTTTGAAATCTCGGCGATGAGGGCGGCGCTCCGCTTGATGTCGTCGACACCGCGAACGAGAACGACGAGGATGTACGGAGAGCGCGCATAGACGATTCCCGCGTCATGACAGATGCGCGTGATGTCGCCCGTCTTGTGCGCCACACGCACGTCCGCCGGCAGACCTGCCGGGATGCGGTCGTTGAACGTCTGCCGCTCGAGAATCTGGATCATCTCGTCGTCGGCCGCTTTGTCGACTGCCGTGCCGTGGCCCAGTCGGTCCAGGAGCACCATCAACCCGCGAGCCGTGGTGGTGTTGTTCATGCCGCCGTCGAATGCCTTCTGGTCCTCGACGCCGCGAAGCACCTGCATCCCATCGGCGCCAAGCAATTTCACCGTCCGTCGAATATTCCCGACGCCGAGGCGTTCGATCAGCAGGTTCGCGGCAAAATTGCTGCTGACCGTGATCATCCGGTCGCACAGCCTCCGGAGCGACATCGTTTTTCCGATCGCCGCGTAGACCTCGGCGTCGGAATCGCCGCTCGCGTCGAGCGTGAATGCGCTGCCGTCGACGATGCTGTGGAACTCGTTGCGTATGGGGATGACGTCATCGAGCGACAGCGTGCCGGCGCGAACCTGCCGGAAGAGCTCGATCATCACCGGGAGCTTCATCGTGCTCGCGGCGTGAAATGGTTTGTCGGCGTCGATGAGCAGCTCGCGGCGTCCATCGAGCGTTTTGAACGCGATGGCCACCTCGGCGCCCGATGCGGCGACGATTTTACGGAGCTGCGCCTCGAGACCCGGAGGCGCCTGCACGGCGAGCGATGACGTGAGGAGCAGCGCAATCACTGCGGCTCGAGATCGGCGAGCGCTCCCCACGTGTCGGGGTCCTGCGAGACGAGCGTACTGAAATAAAGCGAGACGTCCTCGCGCGGGTACTTCGACGCGAGCTCCGCCGCGGCGGCCTTCAGCTTCTCCAGATCCGGCTTGGCCGCGTTCTCTTCGTTGATCAATCCGTTCTCGTGTGTGATCCCGAGACTATCGAGGAACGAGGCCATCATCGGTCGTTGATGCTCCAGGTGATAGTTCACGAGGGCACGCGCGGCCACGCCGTCGGACACGGCCGGCAGGGTCGCCAGATACTTCGCTTTCTTCTCAATCGGGAGCGCGACGACGCTCTTCGCGCGGAATTTCATGTGGGACGCGAGCGCGGCGACGGCTTCGATCTGCTGGTCGGTCGATTGTTCATCGGCCCAGAACAACTCCGCGGCCGTCATTCGGCGCTCGGGCGACAGTTTCCTCCACAGGCGTGACGGCCTGAACTCGCTCAAGTCAGTCATCTCTGCATCTTAGCGTATCGGTATACGATCGGTGACGTTGACAGAGCGCCTCTTCACGCCGCGCTTCTTCGTGATGTGCGGCTTCACCTTTACGGTCTTCGTCTCCGCCTTTCAGCTGCTTCCGACGGCCCCTTTTCACATTCTGGATCTGGGCGGATCGACATTCGCATCCGGATTGTTTCTCGGCTTCCTGACCTACGCGTCAGCGTTTTCGGCCCCGCTCACCGGGGCGGTTGCGGATCGGCTCGGGCAGCGTCGAATTCTGATCGTGTCGAGCATCGCGCTGGCGGGGTTCTCGATCGGCTACGCGATCATTTCCGATTACCGTCTGCTGCTCGCGCTGGTAATCGTCCATGGTGTGTTCTGGTCCGGCCTCCTGTCGGCCTCGGCCGCGTACATGACGAACATGCTGCCGGCGCGGCGGCGTGCCGAAGGGATTGCCTACTGGGGGCTGTCCTCGGTGGCTGCCATCGCGGTTGCCCCGACCGTGGGCTTCTGGGTGTACCGGCAGGGCTGGGGATGGCTATGCGTCGAGTCCGCGGCGCTGAACATGCTGATGTGCGTCATCGCGGCAAGCCTCACGGACCACGACATCGCGCGGCCCGCGCACGAGCCTGAGCGGGGCCTGTTCGAGTGGCGCGTACTCGCCTTGTCGATCTCGCTGTTTCTCTACTCGTTCGGCTATGGCGGCATCACGAGCTTTGCCGCGATGTACGCCGATACGAACCACGTGACGCCGAAAGGAATTTATCTCACGGCGCTCGCGCTCGTGATCCTGGTCACGAGGCCGGTGTCGGGACGCCTGGGCGATCGCTTTGGGTATCGGCGGGTGTTTCTGCCGTGCCTGGTCCTCATCAGCCTGGGGCTTGCGCTGCTGGCGGCTGGCGGAACACGCGGCTCGATGATCCTTTCGGCGCTCGTTTTCGGCGTGGGATTTGGCACCGCATATCCGGTGTACGTCGGCTATGTGATGCGCGACGTCAGCGCCTCGAGACGCGGCGCGGCATTCGGCGCGATCCTCGCCGCCTTCGACACCGGCATCGGGACCGGGTCCACCAGCATGGGCTGGATCATTCAGCACTACGGGTTTCGAGCCGCATTCGGAACCGCCGCCGCGATCTCCGCGCTTGCGTTGCCGTACTTCCTCGTCGTCGACCGACGCTTGCGGGCGAGACCGTCAATCACCAATCACCCATTCGGAGCCCCGATCAGATGACGCAGTGCTCTCGATTGCGGCGTCACCGATAGGGCATTCTCCGATTCACTGCTTTGCCAGATCGGCGGGTGAGCAGCGGAGTCGTGATCTCGCGCCGAGGGCGCTGAGACGCGGAGGGTCGTGCGTTCGCCACGTCGCGCGTGGCGCGACAGGAGGGAGAGAGATCCGCACAGACAAACGGCGCACCGCCCCCCGCCGCTTGTCTGTGCGGATCTCTCCCCTCCCTGCGGCCGGCCGCAGGCCGGCCGTGGCGAACGCACGGGGTCCCGGGATCTCTGCGATCTCCGCGATCTCCGCGCGAGTTCCGTGCGTTCTCTGCGCGAGCACTCTCTCGCACCGCGGATCTGACAAAGTAGGTGGTTGCTTCAGAAGCCAATCCTCACGCCCACATCAATTTTTCTGGCGGGCATCGCGGCGGTAGGCTGTCCGAAGAACGGCGAGGTCATCACGCCAGAGTAAGCGATCGGGTTTACGTGATTGAAAAGGTTCTGCGCGTACACGAAGACCTCGACGCGGATCCGCTTGCCGTCGGCGCCTCCACTGTTCATGGCGCCAAGCATGTCGCCTGCGCCGGCCGTTCCCCCGACACGCTGAACGATCATGGTCGGACCTGCTGGCGCGCCAGGACTGATCGGACGCTGACCGAACCCAAACGCGTAACTCAGACGCGCAGCGACGTCCCACATTCCCTGGGTCGTTGCACTGTTGCGCCGGATACCTGAGGGGCGATCGTTGAACACCGTGTCGCCGTTGTCATCGCGGCCGGTCGTGATGTTGTACGGCAATCCGGTGCGCGCGGTGGCTGCCACACCCACACGAATGTTCCTTGGCAGAGTTGTGTTCGCAATCCCACTGAACAGGTGATGTGGCACACCTGCTGCCGGACCCCACTCGCCTGAGAGGTCGTAGCTGTCTGCGGGCAGGCTGAACGGGCCGTCAGCATCGTTCTTCTGTTGGATCCACGAGTAGTTGGCCAGGAGAAACGTGCGTCGGGTCGGGATACTCAGATTGACGCCCGCGTTCACCGACGTGCCGCGCAGTCTGCCCGTGGATTCGACTTCGGTGATGTTGCCGGCTGCCGGGTCCGGACGCATGCCGTCCGCAAACGGCGCGTTCACATTCCTCCCGCGCAGACGGTTCGTGCCCGTCGAATGCATGACGCTGACGTTCGCGGCAAGAATGCGCGAGAGCTGCTCGCCGACGCCGACGTTCACCATCGTCCGCCGAGGCATGAGCAGGCCGCGTGCGAGCGCGTATTTGCTCGGCGGCAGGAACTCCGTTGCTGCGCCGCCACTGTATGGATCCGGATATCCCGGATTTCGGACGACGAGATCCTGTTGCCGCGTGCCGTCGACGCGGAGCGTCTGCTCGAATGTGTCCGCGTCGAGCCAGTCGTAAAACACACCGCCGCCGCCTCGGACGGTGGTTTTTCCGGTTTTGAATGGCGACCAGGTGAACCCGCCGCGCGGCGCAACGTTGACGCGGTCGGGCAAATGGCTCTGCAACTCGTAACGCAATCCGCCGCTGAGCGTCAGGTTCTTGCGTGTGCGCCAGTCGTCCTGCACGAAAACGCCCGCTTGCCAGTGCGAGTACTCGACGAGCGGGTCGCCCGTGCGGCGCGTGTAGTCCGACGGCCGACCGGCATCGTAGTCGGCGAGGCTCGCGAATGTGTATGTGCCGAGATAATTCGTGCCGGTATCACTGCGGAAGGAGCCACCCTCGACCAGCGCTCCCGTTCTGACGGCGTGGTGGCCCCGCGCCCAATCGACGTTGGTCGCCCACTCGAACTCGGTGGCGCGACGCCCGCCTGCCTGTTGCGCTCCGCCGGCCGTGAACGCGTCGAGCACGCGAATCGTCGGCAGCTCGAACGTCGATGCCGCCGCAAGCGACGTCGAGTGGAGTTGCAGCCGCGACTCGGCGAATATGTTGCGTGACCAGGCGCCACTCTCGGCGACTCTGAACAACGTGTCTTGTGTCTTGCGCTGATATGCCCGCTCCGGCAAATCGAACCCGCCGACGCCGAGGTTCTGCTGTTCGTTGTCGTTCTGCTGAAACGTGGCGCGCACCGTCTGCGATTTCGAGAGCGCATGATCCACGCGGCCGGTGAAGTTCATGCGATCCGAAGGGCGGCGGATCGCCGCAGAACGCTGGCCTCCGGGCACGGCAGCAAAGATGTTCGCCGAGTCGTAAAGCGATGCGCCGCCTGCGGAGAGCGAAAATGACGTCCGACCCCTGAGAAGCGTGCCGCTCAAGCTGAACGTGTACTGCTGGGTCTGTTCAGGCCCTTTTTCACCGACGAACGCGTTTCGAGCGTTCAGCGCGTCATCGCGGAAGCTGAAATCGAGGCTGCCTGTGAGCGGACCGAGGCCTGGCTGGGTGGTGATGTCGACGAAGACCATCCCGCCTCCATGGTTTTCGGCCGCGAAGAGATCGCGCGCAAACCGGATCGAGCGGATTTGCGACTTCGGTGGAAGCTTGCCGCCGCGAAAGCCGTCGACGCGAATCGTCGCGCCCGGCCCCGCCATCTGCTTCAGCATTTCCTCCATCTCGTCGGGATCGTCCGGCAGTGTGTCTATCTGCTGTTTCGACAAGACGGCATTGAACCGATCGTTGTTTGGGTCGGACGCCGCAATTGCCGGATCCCTGCCGACCGCCACGGTCTGAGCGATCTTCTGAATCGCGAGCACCACGTCACGGCGATTCTCGCCCGCGCGGACCCGGACGTCAGGCACGACCCGCGTCTCGAAGCCCGGAAAACTCGCCTCGACGACATACCGGCCCGGCGCCAGCCCCGTCGCCACCGCAACGCCCTGTGCGTCTGAGACAAGCTCACCGATGGAATCCCCCCCATCGCCTTTGATCTGCACACGAGCGTTCGGTACCACGGCGCCGCTGGGATCGTGCACGACGATTCGCAGCGTGCCCGGCGCAGTGCGTTGAGCAGCCGCAACGCCGTGAGAGAGAAGAACGATCGTCACCGCCGCGAAGATGGTTCGCATTGGAGTGCCCTCTACTGCGTGGTGTCGAACTTCTTGGGGTCGATCTTCGGATTGACCTTAACTTTTGTAATCGCCCATTCCTCCGTCGTCGAGCCGGCGACCGCGCGCCGGAGGGCATGCGGAAACTTGATGCCGTCCACGTCCCGCCACTCGTCGAAATAGATGGTGTGCTCGACCGCGATGGGTGGCTGTCTCTGCAGGTCTTGAAGCTGTTTCTCCGCGTCCGCCTGCGCATTCTTTCGTTCTTCATCGCTGAGCTGTCGCGGCGCTTGATTAGTTCCACCAGGCATCTGGCGAGGTGCTCCAGCCGTGATTGTTCGTAGTTGCGGTCCTTGGTACGTGATCATCAGGGGCAGATCGGTTTGGCCGTCTATGAAGAGGCGCGCGGCGAACCCGTCCGCGCCGGTGACGTCGATCACGTGAGCCCTCCCCTCGGGAGACTCCGCCTCACCGGCGTAGGCGTACCGCGGCGTAAGCCGCGGATGCGTCGTCGCGAACCAGCCGAGCATGAGACGGCTTATCTCCTGGCGCGCAGTTCGAACGAGCTGTCGATCGATTTGTTCCTGCTGCGCCGGGGTGGGCTTTTCGGCGGGAGTAGCGGGAGCTCCGGGACCGATCGCTCCGGGACCCATCCGAATGATCATCGCGCCACCAGGTGCGATGCCGCCTGGCGCGGCGCTCTTGAGCGGCCGATCGCCATTGAACCCGGTAACGGAATTCATGGCGACCGATCCGCCGCTCGCGGTTTCCGACTTCACGTACTTGTCGGGCAGGTCGATTAAGATCTCGAGATCGCTGTTCATCTGGAAATTACCGACGTTCCGCT
Organism: Acidobacteriota bacterium; assembly: GCA_046735635.1. Classification (GTDB taxonomy): domain Bacteria; phylum Acidobacteriota; class Vicinamibacteria; order Vicinamibacterales; family 2-12-FULL-66-21; genus JALZOC01. The sequence goes on from JBKPTT010000144.1 coordinate 16,225, forward strand.
GGGCGGTTGCCTGGACGCTCAGGGACTTGACAGCGTCGACTTTCCTGCCGCCGATCGCCTTTCGGGCGTGTTCGAGCACGTCCCGGGCTTTCGTGTCGTCCTGCTGTGCGTCGATAAGTGCGAAACACGCGATCACCAAGACGACTGCCGTTGCGACGGTCTTTGTTTTCATCGCTCAACCTTTCGGCGGCCCGTAAAGGGCCGCCCTACACGCGTCCCGCCAACGGGCCGAGTTATGTGCACTGATGATCGCGACTCGAGGCGCCGCAGTGGTTAAGCGCACGCAAAGAGATTGTTAAGGACGTAAAACCTCAGCGACGAACGGGGAAGGCGCACGAGTCCGATGCTAGACTCGCGACATGAGCGGTCGCTTCCGGCTGCCGATGTTTGCCGTGGTCTTCGCGCTGCTGGCGCTGATCGTGCTGCTCGCCACGCTGCAGTACAGGTGGGTTGGACGCATTAGCGACGCCGAGCGCGACGGGATGCGGACGGCGCTGAACACGCGTGCGGCGGCCTTCGCGCACGATTTCGACGCCGAGCTGACGCGCGCATACCTCCTGTTTCAGCTCGATCCGCAAGGCACCGATGCGCTCGCGGCTCGCGTCGGCCAGCGCTACGACCGCTGGGAGTCCACCGCACGTTACCCCCGAATGATCAAGGACGTGTATGTCGTGGGATCGGACAGCGGCCCCCGCCTGGAGCGCTTCGATCCAAATACGCACGTCCTGGAGCCCGCCGCGTGGCCCGAAGCGCTCGCGCCTGTCCGGGCGCAGATCGAGGCGCCGCGCGAGCCGCCCTCGACAGGGCCGGGCGGCACGTTCATCGTTCGCGCAATGCCTCCGCCGATCTGGGACACGATCCCCGCGCTTCTCATTCCGACGCCGACGATCGTCTTCAACGAAGACCTGGCACGACCGCACGTCCGGATGGCCGCGGGACTCACGTACACGATCTTGCTGATGGATCGCGACTACATCGCGGGAGAGATGCTTCCGGCGCTTGCGCAGCAGTATTTCAGGCAAACGGGCGACGGCTTCACCTATGAGCTCGCGGTCGTGAGCGTGGCCGACGACAGCCTCGTCTACCACTCCGAACGCGATTTCACGCCGCAGGCCGGCGCGCCGGCCGACGCCGTAGTCGATCTCTTCCAGGTCCGCATGCAGGACTTTGGCGCGCTTGCCACCGAAATCCGGCGTTACACGTCGACAATTACGACGACACGTGATCCGCGGGGGCCCTTTTCGATCATCGTGGAGCAGAGCGGTGCGCTGCGTTCGACCACGACGACAGCCGGCACCGCACCCGCACGGCTCGCGACGACGGCAATCGCTGCGCCGCGCTGGCGGCTGGTTGTGAAGCACCCGTCGGGCTCCCTCGAGGCGGCAGTGAACGCCGCTCGTCGTCGGAACCTGATCGTCAGCAGCAGCATTCTCGGCGTGCTCGCGGCGAGCATGGCGCTCCTCGTGATGTCCACACGACGCGCCCAAGAGCTCGCGCGTCAGCAGATGGAGTTCGTGGCCGCGGTGTCTCACGAGCTGCGGACGCCGCTTGCCGTCATTCGATCCGCCGGCGAAAACCTCGCCGACGGCGTAGTGCACGACGAGGATCAAGTCAGGAAATACGGGGATCTCGTGCGAAGTGAAGGCCGCCGTCTGACGGAAATGGTCGAACAGATTCTCGAGTTCGCCGGCATCCAGTCAGGGCAGCGCGGTTTTGCGCTCCGCCCGATACCGCTTGCACCGCTGGTGCACGACGTCGTGGAAGCCGCGCGTGCGCTCATCGACGAGGCGGGAATCGAGGTCGAGTTCTCGCTCAGCGAGCGTTTGCCCCCCGTCCTCGGCGACGAGCCAGCGCTTCGCCGCGCGTTGCAGAACCTGATCAGCAACGCGATCAAATACGGACGCGCAGGCGGGTGGGTCGGCATTCGCGCGAGCCAGATCGGGCGTGACGTTCACGTAACCGTGGCCGATCGAGGCATCGGGATTCAGGCTGCGGAGCAGCCGCGCATATTCGAGCCCTTCTACCGGGCGCCTGAAGTCGTCGCAGCGCAGATCCAGGGCGCCGGCCTCGGGCTCAATCTCGTCAAGCGGATCGTCGAGGCCCACGGAGGCCGCGTCGCGGTCGCGAGCGTGCCCGGTTCCGGCAGCGAGTTCACGATCGTGCTGCCGGCCGCGACCGAGGAGCCTGTCGGACGTGCCGCCTTGTCGGAAGCACCGACTCCCGGAACCAGCGCGTGAAACGGATCTTGCTCGTCGAAGACGAGCCGGGGCTCGTCCTGACACTGCGCGACCGTCTGACGAAGGAGGGTTACGACGTCGAGGCGAGTGCCGACGGCGAAAGCGGGCTGGAGCGTGCCGCCCGCGAGGCCTTCGATCTCGTGCTGCTCGACGTCATGCTGCCGCGGCTCAACGGCTTCGACGTCCTGCGCGAGCTGCGGAAACGGGCCATCGATATGCCGGTGATCATGCTCACCGCCAAAGGGCAGGTGGTCGACAAAGTGGTGGGACTGAAGCTGGGCGCCGACGATTACGTCACCAAACCCTTCGAAATGGTGGAACTGCTCGCGCGGATCGAGGCGAAGCTGCGCCGCGCGCCGGCCACGGTCCAACCGGCGGACGGTTATCAGTTCGGCGACGTGCGAGTGGATTTTCGCAGGGCTGAAGTGACGAAGGACGGAACGCCCCTCGAGCTCTCGGCGCGCGAGTTCCAGCTCCTGAAGTATTTCATCGAGCACCGCGGCGCGACGCTGACACGTGAAGAGCTCTTGAACGAAGTCTGGGGATACAACGCGATGCCCTCGACGCGCACCGTGGACGTTCACGTGGCGTGGCTGCGCCAGAAGATAGAGCCCAACCACCGGCACCCGCAGTACATCCTCACGGTCCACGGGATGGGCTACAAGTTCGCCGGGTGACGCTGATTTGCTCATCAGACGACCCACGCTAGTGGACGGTCGTCGCTGAATGGAACTGCCGCTCCGGATGCTGTCCGCGAACGGCAGCTTCAACTCGACGGAAACCTGCCAGTAACACTAATTGTCAGATCGGCAGGCGAGCAGGAGAGTCATGGTCTCGCGCCGAGGACGCTGAGGACGCGGAGCGTCGTGGCGAACGCACGCGGTCCCGGAATCTCTGCGATCTCCGCGGTCTCCGCGCGAGATCCGTGCGTGCTCTGCGCGAGCACTTCGCACCGCGGATCTGCCGAAGTAGTCGTAGTGGTGTGTCCAGGCTGATCAAGGACCACTTCGCGCGCGGGGCACCCCGGCTGGCTGCGTTGCTCCTGCCTCAGTATTCTCGGTCGTCGCGCCTTGCCATCGGGGCGCTGCGCGCCGCGACCTGATCCCCGTTCTGCGTGGACACGCCACTAGTCCGCGAGTTGAATGATCTCGACGTCCGCCGTGCCGCCCGTGATTCGCAGGATCCCGATCGAAGGCTTCGCGTCGAACCGCTTCGGACCTGCCGCCCCGGGGTTAACGACGAGCCTGGGTCCTTCGCGATAGACCAGCGCCTTGTGGGTATGGCCGTAGACGAGGACGTTCGCAGCATACCGTGCGAGGAGCTTCTGTGGTGTCGGCGCGCCGAGCTCGTGGCCGTGGCTTACGTGAATTGATACGCCGTCGTGTGACACGTTCACGTCTTGCGGCAAGCGGCCGTCGAGCGGATCGACGTTGCCATAGACCGCATCGACCGGCGCGATCGTCGAGAGCGCGTCCAGTACGGCGCGGCCGCCGACGTCGCCCGCATGCAGGATGCGAGAGACGCCCGCGAGTGCCTCGAAAAGACTTTCGCGAATGAGGCCGTGAGTGTCCGAAACGAGGCCGATGCTGACGGTGCCGCGATCCACTCGATCGAGTGTACCGCGGCCGCCTCCCGGATCTGTAACGAGGGCGGGTTTAAAGACCCCATGAGGACGGGGTCCGAAGACCCCGCCCCCATGAGGACGGGGTCTGAAGACCCCGCCCTACTAGAAGATCACCGTCCCGCTGAGGACGACGCTGCCGCTCGTCTCACGGAACTTCGGTTTCAGATAGAACAGGCGATCGCTGACTCCGGTGACGCGGTCGAACCAGATCCAGCGATACAAGTAACCGACCCCGATGCCGAACTGACGATGCGGAAAGACCGTGACGCCGGGTTCGGCGTTGAGACCGTAGCCGCGCCAACGCGCGTCCCCGAGCTGCTCGTTGAGCACGCTGCTGTCCTGGATGGTCATCCACGGGAACGATCCGCCGAGCAGCAGGTGCGGCTGGACCCGCGTACGCGTGAGGAACATGAATCGTCCGTCGACGTTGACAGCCCGGAACTTCACGGTCATCGGAATGTCCGCAAACGTCCCGTTGTGCTCGGAGTGATCGTAGGACACTTCGAGGGATCCCTGACGGAAGTGGTAACCCATCATCAGGCGAATCAGGTCCTGCTTGTCGAGGCGCGGCAGAAACTCCAATTCGTTGCCGCCGATTTCCTTGTACCCCGTCTCACCATCGAACGTGACGCCGTCGAACGTGAAACCTGGAATGTAAGTGAAACCGGCGACTCCGCCGACTTTCGTGAAACCGCCATTGCCGCCCGTCTCCTGACTCCACGCCGGCGTGGACATGAGGGACAGGACGGTTGCAGCCGCAGCGCCGTAGACGTAGAGAGGGCGAAGGGATAGGGTCATGGCCGCCGCCAGTGCAAAGCACTTGCCCGGCTGCTTGAATGGGGATCATTATTGAGGTTCTTCGTTTCCGGCGGATCTTGTGGTTACAGATCTGCGCCTCGATTACGTTTTCGAGCGCTGCGATTCGGCCGGGGATTGGCGCGCGCTTTCCGGAGACGCATGATGCGCACAGTACTTTTTGCGGTTGCGCTGAGCCTGTTCGCTTCCGCGCCCAGCTACGAGCAGGTTCGGCCTGCAGATCTGGTTCTGACTAACGGCCGAATCGTCACCATCGACAGTGCGATGCCCGAGGCGCAGGCAATCGCCATCAGCGGCGATCGCATCCAGGCGCTCGGGACGTCCGCGGACATCCGCCGTTATGAAGGTCCGTCGAGCAAGATAATCGACCTGCATGGTCGACTCGCGACTCCCGGGTTGATCGACGGCCACGCGCATTTCCTGGGCGTCGGCGAGGCGCAACTGAATCTGAACCTCATGTCGACGACAAGCTGGGACCAGATCGTCTCGATGGTCGCCGAAGCAGTGAAGAAGGCGGCACCCGGCGACTGGATCGTGGGACGCGGGTGGCACCAGGAGAAATGGACGGCCCGCCCGCAGCCGAACGTCGAAGGATTCCCGACGCACGCGTCGCTCGATGCGGTTTCGCCGAACAATCCCGTCGTCCTGACGCATGCGAGCGGACACGCGAGCTTCGTCAACGCGAAGGCGATGCAGCTCTCGGGTATCACGAGGACCACCCCGAACCCGTCCGGCGGCGAGATTCTGAAGGACGCGAACGGAAACCCAACGGGACTGCTGCGCGAGACAGCCTCCACGCTCGTGCGCCGACGCTCCGACGACCAGACGCGCGCGCGGCGGGCGCTGGAGCTCGCGTCGCAAGAGGCGCTGTCAAAGGGGCTGACAACGATTCAGGACGCGGGGTCCTCGTTCGCCACCATCGATCTGATGAAAGAGATGATCGACGAGGGAAAGATCGGCGTCCGTCTGTGGGTGATGGTGAGTGAGCCGAACCAGCGTGCCGCCGCTCAGCTCGCCAAATACCGGACGATCGATTATGGCAACGAACACCTCACGGTCCGGGCGATCAAACGGTATATGGACGGCGCGCTCGGGTCCCGCGGTGCGTGGCTCCTTTCCCCGTACAGCGACAAGCCCGACAGTGTCGGACTGAACACGTCGCCGCTTCAGGAGATCGCGGACGCGGCGCGCCTTGCGATCGCGAACGCGTTCCAGCTCTGCGTCCACGCGATCGGCGATCGCGCGAATCGCGAAACGCTCAATATTTTCGAAGAGGCCTTCAAGGCCAATCCCGGCAAGCGCGATTTACGCTGGCGGATCGAACACGCGCAGCACCTCGCCGCGGCTGACATCCCGCGATTCGGCCAGCTCGGCGTGATCGCGTCGATGCAGGGGATTCATGCGACGTCGGATGCGCCGTTCGTGATCGAGCGCCTTGGCGCGGAGCGCGCCGATGAAGGCGCGTACGTGTGGCAGCGGCTGATGAAGAGCGGCGCCGTCGTCAGTAACGGCACGGATGCGCCTGTCGAGGACATCGATCCGATCCCCAACTACTACGCGACCGTCACGCGAAAAACGAAAGACGGGAAGGCGTTCTACCCTGAGCAGCGCATGAGCCGCATGGAGGCGCTGAGGTCGATGACGCTCAATGCGGCGTACGCGGCGTTTCAGGAAGACTCACGCGGATCGCTTGCAGTCGGAAAGCTGGCGGATGTCACGGTGCTGTCGAAGGACATCACCGCGGTCCCCGAGGAGGAGATTCCATCCGCCCGCGTCGCGTACACGATCGTGGGCGGAAAGATTCTCTACGAGCAGCGCTAGGATCGCGCGCCGACCGGTTTGCCGCGTCTGGCCGGAGCCTCGTGCTGCGGCATGTGCCGGCGGTATTGATCGAAGAAGCGATTGGTCGCCTTGTGGAAGCGGTCCGCGAGCTCGTGTCCCGCATCGCCCGGGACCGGGCCGAGCCGCGACCATGCCGCCTGCGCGCTGCGCACGTCTTCGGCCATCGCACGCCATTTCGTCTCTTCTCCGGCACGGCCGCCAATCGTGTTCGCGGCGAGGGCTTCACGGAGCCGTTCGGCGAGACCCTGTGCCGTCGTCGGGGCCGCGGCGACGTCGGTGAGGAATCCTTCGACGCGCTCGCAGAGCTTCGTCATCTTGTTCCGGTTCGCTTCGACGTCGAGCTCCGTTCCGCGGAACGCCTCCGGATACGTCGTCAGCAACCGTTCGAGCGCCGCCATGAACCGGCCGCTCAGCGGATCCGCTCCATGACGCACGACGGGAGTGGATTGATTCCACCGGCTGCGGAGCGAGCGCACGCGTTCGAGGAGCGCGGTGTTCTCGATAGGCGCGGAAGCCTCCGGCGTTGCCACCACCGATTCCTGGGCCGGAGCCGGCTCCGCGAGCTCTCCTGTGGCGGCCGGCACGAGCGACTCGAGCTCGCCGACCAGCGCTTCGCGATCCGCCTGTCTGGTCTGCAGATCGATCTCGTCGCGGCGCTTGTAGCGATCGAAGAACGTGTCGCACGCGGCGCGGAACCGATTCCAGAGCGCCTCCGATTTGTTCCGCCGCACCGGACCGACCGTCTTCCATTCGGCCTGCAACCGGCGGATTTCGCCCGCGGCCCGATCCCATTCGGTGGATGCGGCAAGTTCTTCGGCGCGGACGCAGAGTGCTTCCTTTTTCGCCTGGTTGGCGGCCCACAGCTCCTTGCGCTGCGCAAGATCGGCGTTGCGCCGGGTGAAGAAGGTGTCGCATGCCTCGCGGAATCGCTTCCACGTCGTGCGCGTGTCCTGCCGTGGAACGGGCCCGATCGCCTGCCACTCGGCCTGAAGCGTCTTGAGCTCCTCGGCGGTCTTGATCCAGTCGGTCGAGTGCGTCAGCGCCTCTGCGCGTTCGATGATCGCGAGCTTGCGATCCAGGTTCGCCTTGCGTTCCTCGACGCGATGGGCGAAGAACTCACGCGCCCTCGCCTGAATCGGGTCTGCCGCCTGCCGGTAGCGGTGCCACAGCGTCTGCGCCTGCGCGCGCGGCGCTTCGGCGGCCTGTTTCCAGCGCTCTTGGATCTCGTGAAGCTCGCGCGCGGCTTTCTCGACGTCCTCCGGTTTCGGACCTTCCGGCGCGTCGAAGCCGTACCTGGCCCGCAGCGCCTCGGTCTTCGCGATCAGCTCCTCCTGGACGGCCGCGTTGGCGAACCGCTTCCACTCGTCCATCTCGCGAAGCTCGTGCAGCTTGGGAGCCATCGCGGCGTATGCCGCACGGATGCGCTCGACAAGCGCCGGCTGATCGGGTGCCGTCGGCGGCGCCTCGGTAGCGTTCCGCAGCTCGCGTACGATACGGTCGGCCTCGCGCAGCGTGAGATCTTCGGCGCCGGCGCGGGCATGCGCCCTGTCGATTAGCTGGTCGACGCGTTGGAGCTGCTGCTTCAGCGCGCGTTCGGCGGTCGCGCGCTTCTCTTCGGCGCGAAGCCGCACGCGCGCTTCCGCCGCGCCAAACAACTCGCGCAGCGCTGGATCGAGCTCGTCGATCTTGCCAACGAGGTCGGCCCACTCGGAATGCAGCGCATCCCATTCTTCCGGTGAGGACGCCTCGGCGTTCGAGATCCGGTCGGCGTCTGCGGCGATGGTGGCCAGGCGCGACTGAATTCGATCTCGCTCCAGCAGGTGTTCGTGCCGCCGGGCCGCCCGCTCGCACGCCGCTTCGAAGCGCGCCCGCAGCTGCTCGTCCTCCTGTCCGGCGATCGATGAGGCCGGCATCCCCTCCCACTCGGCGCGTGCGCGCTCGAGGGCCTGGAGCGCGTCCTCGCTGCGCGTCTGCTCGAGCCGCTCGCAAAGCGCGGTGCGCTCCTGCCGCAGCGCGGCGTCGCGTTCAATGACGGCGCGGCGCTCCGCTTCCGCGCGCCGATGCGTCTCGATGGCGGTCCGCGCGGTTTCGACGAGCGAGCCGAAGCGCGCCGCCGTGTCGCCGTCCATCTCAAAACCGCCTTCAGCCAACGCCTCGCGCCAGTCGGTCTCTACCTCTGACAACCGCTCGTCGGCGCCTTCAACGACAGGTGCTGCCGCAATCGCCTCGGCGCGTGCGACGACGGCAGCGATCCGGTGTTGCCAGCTCTCCAGCGCGGCGCGCCGCGCGGCTTCCGCGTCTTCAATCGCCTGCAGCATCGCGCGAGCCCTCTTTACGACCGATTTGTTCTTCGCGCGGCTCGACACGCTTTCGAGCGTGTCGTGCGCGTCGGGTGATGTCGGATCGACGCACTTTTCGAGAGCGGCGATCCCGGCGTCCTTCTGGTCCGTTTTGAGCGCCACGTTCAGCAGTTCGACCGGATCTGAAAGGCGGGCGACTGCCTCCAGCGCCGTGCGCCCGTCCTCGGCGTGCCGTGCCACGCTGCCGAGGGCTTTCGTGTCGTGGACTCTGCCGAGCGCGGCGGCGCGCACCGTATCGTGCGGGGATGATTTGGCGATCGTGGAGAAGTGCTTCGGATCCTCGAGACCGTCGAGCGCGAGCGCCGCGTCGGCATCGGTCGGCGCCGGCGCCAGCGCAATACCTACCAGGCGATCGGTTATCTGGCGTTTCACGTCGTGATCCTGTTCCGAATGCGCCAGCCGCGCGAGGGTCGCCACGTCCTCGACCCGTGCGATCGCTGCGCCTCGCACACGGGCGTCATCGTCCCGCGCTGCGAGCTCTTCGATCACCGTGCGGTGTTCGGCATCAGCGGGGATTTCTGACACGGCCGCGGCGCGGATCGCCGGGTCTGTGTGCTTCCATCGGGGCTGGGATTTGAAGCGATCGAGGAACGACATTCAGGGAGCCCTGCCATCCCTGAATCACGGCGGGGAAGTTACGCCGAGGGTAACTCCCGTTTCGAGATTCGGGATTCGTTAACCGCTTGACTCTTGCGTCAGCCACTCGGCGATCTGCTCGCGGGTGAGGCGGTGATCGTCGTTGAGGTGGACGATCATCGACGCCAGCGGCAGCCGCTTGGAGCAGCCCTGCGGGCACTTCTTGGTCATCTCGTCGAGACAGCGGAACAGCCGTTCGAGATGATCCGGAATCAGCTTTCCGTGCTGGCGCGGCAGGCGATACACACCCTCATAAACCGCACCCAGGGCGCACGACCCGCCCTTGTCGTCGAAATAGCTGCCGAAACACTGGGGACCGCGGCTGGAGCCCACGCGGATGAATTCCGCCAGCTCGCGTTGCTCGCTCTGGAGCTCTGACGCCATCCGAATCTCCTTGTCCGCCAGTGCGGCAGACACAATGCGATTTACGTGCCGGGCGTGTGCGCCGATTCCTGCCCAATTGACGGGGGATTCAGGCGAGGCCTACCATTGCTGATCCATCGCGTTGAATCCTGGCCCCATGGAGTCGTATGCGTAGCCTCCGCAACTATCCGCCGATTGTTGTACTTCTGTCTGCTTTCCTGGGGAGCGCTCTTGTCGTGACTGCCGGGAAACCGGGCCGGCGACAGGCCGGTGCGCGCCCCGTGCAGGCGCCCCCTCTGCAGGCGCCGGCGGACACGGCGGCGCCCGGCAACCCTATACTGGCCATGAGCACGTCGCTTGGCGACATGACGCTCGAGCTCTTCAAAGATCGCGCTCCGGTATCGGTCGAGAACTTCATCAGATACGTCAGCGAGGGGTTCTATGAAGGGACCGTCTTTCACCGCGTGAAGAAAGGATTCATGATCCAGGGTGGCGGGTTCACGGCGGATCTCACCGAGAAGCCGACGCACCCTCCGATTCAGAACGAGGCCACCAACGGGCTGTCGAACGCCCGCGGAACCCTCTCGATGGCCCGTCGCATGGCGCTCCGGAGCGCAACATCGCAGTTCTACATCAATGTCGCAGACAATCGCATGCTCGATCACACGGGCTATTCACCCGACGAGTTCGGGTATGCGGTCTTCGGCCGGGTCTTGAGCGGAATGGACGTGGTGGATCGAATTGCCGCGGTGCCCACCAAAACGGCCGGGGAGATGGAAGACGTGCCGGTGGACCCGGTGATAATCAAGAGCGTTCGGATCATCAAGCCGGCACCGCTCCCGTGAAACCGCTCGCGATCATTTTCCTCACAATATTCGTGAATCTGGTCGGCTTCGGGATCATCATCCCGCTGCTGCCGTTCTACGCGCAGACCTTTGGCGCGTCGCCGCTCGTCATCGGGCTGCTCTTCGCCTCGTTTTCGTTGAGCCAGCTCGTCGCCGCTCCCGTTCTCGGCGACGTATCCGATCGATGGGGACGGCGTCCCGTGCTCGTGTTCAGCCTTCTCGGGACGGTCGTGAGCTTTGTGATGCTCGCGCTCGCGCACAGCCTAGCGTTGCTCTTCGCTGCACGGATCGTCGACGGCCTCTCGGGCGGCAACATCACGACGGCGCGCGCCTACATCGCGGATATCACGACCGAGGAGAACCGCGCGAAGGCGTTTGGCGTCCTCGGCGCCGCGTTCGGCCTCGGGTTCATCGTCGGTCCCGGCCTTGGCGCCGCGTTTTCCCACATCAGCTACACCGCACCCATTTGGGCGGCGGCGGCGATCACGGTGGTCGCCACGGCGCTCGCGTATTTCTGGCTGCCGGAAACGGTTCATCGCGCACACGCCGGCGGACGTTCGCCGTGGCGCGCGCTCGCGGATCTCACGGGACGCAGCCACCTCCGCACGCTCTTTACGATCGACTTCGTGTATTGGTCCGCCTTCGCCGTCTATCAGACAACGTTCGCGCTGTTTGGCGCCCGGCGGTTCGGATTCGATGCCGCACATACCGGTTACCTGCTGAGCGTATTCGGATTTCTCGGTGTGCTCGTACAGGGGGGTCTCGTGGGCCCGATCGTGGCGTCGGTCGGCGAGCGCAACACGTTGGCGGCCGGCTTGTTGTTTGCCGCGATCGGGTGGGGCGGCAGCGCCCTGACACACACGCTTGCCGTATTCGTCGCCATGCTCGTGCCCGGCGCGATTGGGATAGGCCTCACGAATGCGACGCTCAGCTCACTCATCAGCAAGGCCGCATCGCGCGCCGAACAAGGCCGCGTGCAAGGCGCAGCCGGCGCGCTCGAAAGCCTTGGCCGTACGATTGGTCCGGTGTGGGGAAACGGGACGCTGCAGAAGTTCGGCGAAGGTGCGGCCTATGGGTCGGCAGCGCTGTCGTTGCTCGCCATCTCCGCGCTGGCCATGACGTATCGCCCCGCCGTCATGGATGCAGTTCCGTCTCCAGACGGGTTACGAGATCGTCGAGCTGATCAATGACCGCGCGCACCGTATCGGGCTGCGAGAGGTCCACGCCCGCCTTCTTCAGCTGCTCCATCGGATAGTCGTTTCCTCCCGATCGGAGCAGGTCCAGGTATCGATCGCGAGTTGCGGTATTTCCCTGCATGATTTCGCGCGCGAGACGCGCAGCAGACGCAAAGCAGGTCGCGTACTGATAAACGTAGTACGGCGTGCTGAAGAAATGCGGGATGCGCGCCCACGTGATGCCGGTGAGCGGGTTGGTATCGACGGCGTCTCCGTAGTAGTCGTGCAAGAGCGACTTGTAGATGTCGGTCAGGATATCCGACGTGATCGGCTGATCGCGCTCTATGAGGCGGTGCGCCCGCAGCTCGTAGTCCGCGAACATCACCTGCGTGAAAAAGGTTCCGGTGATGTTGTCGATCGCATGCTGGAGCAGGACGATGCGTTCGGCGGGGTCGGTGGAGCGTTTCAGCATGTATTCGAGCAGCAGGGCCTCGCTGAGCGTCGACGGAACCTCGGCCACGAAAATCGTGTAGCTCGAATACACGAACGGCTGCGCCTCGTGCGAAAGGATGGTGTGCATCGAGTGCCCCATCTCGTGCGCGAGCGTGAAAACGTCGTCGAGCGTATCGGTGTAGTTGAGGAGCATGTACGGATGGGTGCCGTACACCGGGGCAGAATAGGCGCCCGAGCGCTTCCCTTCGTTCTCGTACACGTCGATCCAGCGGCCGGTGAAGCCTTCCCGCATCCGCGCCTGGTATTGCGGACCGAGCGGCGCCACGGCCTCGACGATCCAGTCGAGGACTTCTTCGTACTCGTACTTCTTGTCGAAGGTGACGAGCGGAATCGAGAAGTCGTAGATCTGATAGGTGGGGACGCCGAGCGCTTTCCGGCGCAACCGGTGGTAGCGCCGCAGCGGCTCGACCCCCGCGCGGGTCGTCTCGATCAGGTTCTCGACGACGGAGGTCGGAATGTTGTCGCCGTGCAG
>JBKPTT010000145.1:0-12063 GCA_046735635.1 Acidobacteriota bacterium
GGCGAGAGGCTTGCTGGCTACCGGGGAGAGGCCAATGATCAGGGCAAGGATGAGATTGACAAGGAGCGCGAGATCATTCGGATTCGCGGCGAGAGGAGAGTCCCAACCGGCGATTCTCACTCCTTGGAGTGCCAGATTGCCTGTCGCAAAATCACGAATTGCCACCCAAGACATGATCGTGGCCCACAGGGCCATGGACCAAATCATCAGTTTCATGCGATCGATAGTGTTCAGGACGTTGGCAACCAGTACGAAGATCAACACGGACTTCAACAGATCATTGAAAAACGCCTCGAAGGCCCCACCTGGCCACTTGGCAAACGGAATCGAGATGGCGGCCAGCAGCGTGAATGCGAAAATCAACCGTACTGCGGGAGGGGTACTTGTCAAAGGTCGGTGGTGCGATAGGCGGTCAACTACATAAACGACAAGAGCCAGCCCCGCTGACAACATCGCGATCCTGAATGGTTGAAGGATCGGTATAAACGCTTGAGGAGCGATGAAGAGTATGAAGGTGAAGAACATGAGGCCCCAGAACGGGATGCTACTTCCGCGCTGACGACTACGAGGAGCGGAAACGACGCGTGGCGTGAGGTCGGACTGTAAGTCACCGGGCATGGTAGCTCTCATGCTGAGCAACGGATGCAGGTCGATTCAGATAAGGAGGAATCAAGAAATCGCGGTATTGTCCCGGATCGCCGACACGACCGGATTCAGCGGCTTTGATTATGTTGAAGAGCTCACGAGCCGTGACGTAATGGAGACGGTAGTCATCTCCACTGCGGAAGTGAGTCTCGAGAAATGTGTACAGATGATCGGCGGCGTCTCCGAGGAGAGCTGGAAAGTGTCGCTCTTCCGCACCGTGAGTCGAGACTTTGACAATCACCCATTCCGGGCGCGCCTGAACATGGATGTGCAGACCGACCCATCGCATGATGCGGTTCGGCGTGGCGGGGCGATGTCCCATGATCTCCCCATTGTCGATATGTGGGAGCAGGCCCCATTTTCGGTGGCTCCACGACAATGACAACGGGCCCTGGACGATCATCAGGCCGTCACGATGCCGATGTCCTACCTCTACGTCCTTTCCGGTGTTATGGGACTTCGGGGCCTGCGGATTGTCGACGGCGTAATAGATGGCATTGATCTTATGCGTCTGACTTTTTGCCGGGGCTGTCGGCATGCTGAAGTCGGCATAGCATCCCGTCTCCTGCAAAATATCCAACTCGTTATTTACGCCGCACCACCGTGGATCTCCCATGGAGTTGTCGAGCGCCATATTCCCGTGTATGAAGCCGTAGGTTTTGAGCGCAGGCTTTCCGCGAGTAATGAGGGCGCCATGCTTGTTGAAGTTCTGGAGTGATTCTTCAATGCGCGCGCGCAGTGATGCAGAGGTATCGTACCCGTGGTGGAGGTGAAGCTCGATCTCTCCAAGGCCTTGACGGCACAACTCACTCAACGAGTCGAGGTGTTCCGCCCTGTACGCCTCCCCCGGATAGAACCAGCTATGTTGGGGCATGACGCCGTCGGAGTCCCAGTGTCGGCGAGAAAGGAGGGGATAGCCGGTTGTCCAGGCTCGCATCCGCCGCCGCTCGTCATCGATGGTCGAGCCCACTGAAACAGGTTCAAAGTGATCGACGAAGCAGAAGATGATGTGCTGAGGCCCTCCCGTTACTGATCTCTTGAGTTTGTTCCGCGCTTGCTGGCGGAGATACGGAAGCAGCCAGATGTCCAGAGAACGCATTGGTTAGCGTCCGCCCATCCTTAGTTCACCCGTTGCCACGCCGCCGCGTTGCGACCGCGGAGGAAGCGAATGAAACCCACCAGAAAGGCCAGGTGAATCGCCAGGAGGTAGTAGCCGAGCAGGCCGAAGCGGAGGCGCTGGAGCCGCCGGCGGAAGAGGAACCCCAGGGTGGCCCATAGGTAGAAGCCGAGCTGCGTCAAAAACATCGCCCGGTAGAGCGGCCGGTGCCACAAGAGCCCGCTGCTCACGAGCAGGGCGATGAGCGGGAAGGGCAGAATCCAGCGCAGAAACTTGTGAGAGAAGAAGGCGAAGGCAGTGACTGGTCCAAGGGGAGTGCGCACGATCTGTCCAAGCGCCCGGAAGCTCCCAGTGGCGACCCGAACGCGCCTCGTGAATTCTCCCGCGACGCTCGAGGCCGCGAAATCAGTGCCAACCGCCTCGGGATCGTAGAGCACGCGGTAGCCGAGCCTGCGCGCGTTCATCGGGATCACCAAATCTTCGAGGACGGTGTCGGCGGGGAGATGGGGATAGCAGGAGCGCCTCAGGGCGTAGATGGCGCCGCTGGCGGTCAGCGTGGCGCCGATGCGCGCCTCCATGAGGCGGAGCATGGACTCGTAGGTCCAGTACACGCCCTCGGTCTGGCGCGATTCGGCCGAGGCCTCGAAGTGGAGCGAGCCGCAGACCACGCCCACACGGGGATCGGCAAAGTGGCGCGCCAGATGCCTGGGCGCGCTCGGGGCGAATAGGGTCGCGGCGTCCGAGAAGATCAGGATGTCGTGACGGGCTTGGCTGACCGCGTGGTTCAAGGCGCTGGATTTGCCCCCGCGGGCGGGCAGAAAGATGCACCGGATCTCCGCATCGGCGACCGCGCGCAGGATGTCGTTCGTACCGTCCGTCGAGCCATCGGAGACGACGATCACCTGGAGCCGGTCGCGCGGGTAGTCGAGCCGGCGGATATTGTCAAGCTTGTCTCGGAGGCGAGCCTCTTCGTTATAGGCCGCGATGATCAGCGTGACGGGCGGGAGATGTAGCGCGTTTTGGGCTGGCGAGCGACTGTCACGCCGGAATCGCAGATACTGCCAATCCCGACGTATCTGCACGAGCGAGTAGGCGAGGAAGAGCACAATAGGGTAGAGGAGGTAGGTGTGCGCCACAAGAAGACAGGACGCCCAGAAGAAGTACTCGGCAAGACTCATGGGAGCGTCTACTGCGCTCCACGGCCGAGGAGGGCGATCTTTAGAGTGTCCACCACGATGCGGACATCGAGCCAGAACGACATGTGCTTGATGTAGAAGAGATCGTAGCGCATCTTCTCGGTGACCTGCTCGAGGCTCACCGAGTAGCCGTAGCGCACCTGAGCCCAACCCGTGAGCCCCGGCCGGATGACGTGCCGGAGGGAGTAATAGGGAATCATCTCCGCCATGACATGCACGTTCTCCACGAGCTCAGGACGCGGCCCGACCAGGTCCATGTCTCCCCTGAGAATGTTCCAGAGCTGGGGCAACTCATCGAGCCGTAGCGTGCGCAGCCAGCGCCCGACCCGTGTGATTCGGGCTTGGTCGTCGCGGTGCCAGACCGAATCTTCGTTATGGACTGGCTGCCCGTGCATGGTCCGAAACTTGAACAGTCGGAACGGCCGCCCACGGTAGCCAACCCGATTGTGTATGAAAAGGGCCGGACCTCGGGAGTCGAGCCTGATGGCGAGCGCGAACAGGGCGAGCAGTGGCGCCGTGATCAACAACGCGGCTGCGGCACCAAGCAGGCTCACGACGCGGCGGATGGCGAGCTGGCGCCGCGTCTTCCTGAACCCCCGGGAAAAGACGAGAAAGGACGGGGACAAGGCCTCGATGGCGAGCTTGCCGGTGAACTGCTCATACGTCGCCATCCCGTCCTCGACGAGAATGCCTCGGGCCTCGGCTTCGAGGAGTTGCCGCATGGGCATCTGCCCCCGCCGCTCGGCTAGGGCCGCGATCACGCGGTCGACCTTCAATTCGTCGACGATCTTGTCGAGGTGCTCGAGCGGCCCGCGCAGGGGGTACTTGATCGGCTCGTCGGTCCCGACCTGGCGGTCGTCGGCCACGCCGACGATCTGGTAGCGGTAGTGGGGTCGGGCCTCGATCTCCTTGATGAGCTTTCGCGCCAGCGGGCCCGTACCGAGGATGAGCACCCGGTCGGCGAAGGCACGGCGCCGCATCACGGCATAGCCCACGCCGCGGATGGGAAGCAACAGCCCCACGACAACCAGCAGGCTCGGGACGAGGGCACCGCTCCCCAGCCGCATGTCCGGGAAGAGGGTGTAGAAGCCGGCGAGGAGGACCAGGGCGACTCCAACGCTCTGAAGCAGCCGCGTCGCAAATTGGCTGAAGCTCCGTACGACGCTGAGGTCGTAAAGGTCGTGGTAATAGAAGGCCACGATGCAGCAGAGCGAAAGCGCGGCCGCCTGTCCGACGAATGTCACCGCGTCGAGCCAATCCAGCAGGAGTGGGCTCCCCCAGAGGAAGACCGCGGCACAGACAGCAGCGAAGAGCGCCGCCCCCTCCACGATGATGAGGCTCACCGCTTCCCTCTACGCCGGCGCTGGAGCATCTGCCCCATCCGGTTGACAGCCCGGCCCAGTCGGCCCCGGTTGTGGCCGTTGGGCGAGCTGGGGGCCGTGTGCGGGCGTACGCCGTAATGACCGTAGTACCCGTAGAAGCTCGAGGGCGGCTGATCGTCCCCGTTGAAGACGATGCCGAGCATCTTGCCCCGCTCCACCACGTTGAGTGCCTCGCTCACCAGACGGCGTGGCGTGTGGTGGGCCGCCACCACGAGAAGGAAGCCGTCCACCCAATGAGCGATGACGCGGCAATCCTGGACGGGGCATAGCGGCGGCGCGTCCACCACGACGTAGTCGTAGCGGCGGCGCGCCTCCTCGAGAAGCTGGCCGAACCGCGGCGACTTCAGGATCTCATAGGGACTTGGCGGGATATTCCCAGCTGAGATCACTGACAGGTCAAACGGAGGACGCGGTCGGGCGACGCGCTCCAGCGTGAGATTGGAGTCGAGGATCAGGTTGACCAGGCCGGGGGCATCCGAGCTGCCGAGCGCGAGGAGCTTGGACAGGGAGGGACGGCGGAGATCGGCGTCCACGAGGAGCACGCGTGCGTCCTTCGCCTGGGCCAGCGCACCGGCCAGATTGACCGCCGTCGTACTCTTTCCGTCGCCTACGCCCGGGCTCGAGACGGCCACGATGCTGAGGTCGCGCGACTTGTGGAGCTGTTCGATGGTATGGCGCAGGGCGCGGTACTGTTCGGCCTCGAAGGCGGCCGGGGCGAGCAGGCTAACCAGACGGTCGTCTACGCTATCGGGCGAATTCGACGGTGGTGCCTGGAGTCCCATCGGTTCAACGACCTGGACTTCGGGGGCGACCTGGACTTCGGGGGCTGAGGGGGGCGGCGTGGCCACCGGTTCGGGCGCGCCACCTTGCTGAACCGCACGGTCCCGGTCAGCCTGCTCGAGCGCCTTGAAGAATTTGCTCATGACCTGATGAAGCTGCTCACGGCGTGCGTAAGCTCGGAAAGAGTGGCGGCGGAGAGGTCGAGGATTCGCCGAAGCTCGTCGCGGTGCGCGACCATCAGCGCCCCCACGCTTCCCACGAGCATGACGCCGACCGCGGACCAGCGCCAACGGGCGGACCTCTCGCGCCAGGTGTGGACCAGGCGCCGAGTCTTCCGCGGTCGGCGCTCGCCCTGCTCGAAGTACGCGACGGCTTCTTCGACGATCTTACGATCGATTCGCCGGATCTGGTCCGCATAGCCGATGAGCAGGCAATGGTCGCAGACCGTATTGATGAGGCGCGGGATCCCACCCGAATACTCGGCGATTCGCGCGATCGCTTCATCGGAGAAGAGCCCGAGGTCCCTGGCCCCGGCGACCCGGAGTCGGGTGCGGACGTAGTCGCGGGTCTGCTCTGGTGTGAGAGGTGCGATGCGGCAGCGGAGTCCGATGCGCTGCTTCAGTTGGCGTAGCTCGGGCCGGTCCAGCTTGTCCAGGAGCTCCGGCTGACCCACCAGCAGGATCTGAAGCAGTTTCTCCGCGTGAGTCTCGACGTTCGAGAGGAGTCGGATCTGCTCGAGGGCGTGGAGGTCCAGATTTTGCGCCTCGTCGAGGACCAGCACGGCGTTCTGGCCGGCGAGCCGCCTCTCGATCAGGAAGTTCTTCAGTGTGATGAGTCGCTGGACGTGGGACTCGCCCGGCTCAGCGACACCGAAGTCTTCGAGCATGTATTCGAGAATCCCTTCGAACGGCAGGGTCATATCGAAGACGAACGCGGATGCCGTTTGGCTATCCAGGCGGCTGAGCAGGGTGCGTAGCAGGGTGGTCTTCCCCGTTCCGATCTCGCCAGTCATGAGGATGAAACCTTTGTGCTCCTGGACGCCGTACAGGAGCTGGGCGAGGGCTTCTCGATGCCCGGGGGACGAGTAGAGAAAGCGCGGATCAGGAGTGGGATTGAAGGGCGCTTGCTCTAGACCGAAGAAAGCGAGATTGGGAAGCATCGCGGTCTCAGCTCCCGCCCCGGGCGAGCATCTGGACGAGCAGCTCGTTGCCGTGGCCGACGAAGTAGGAGATACCAGCGATCAAGACCAACCCGAGCATCGCCCCGGCCGCCGCTAGTCGGAACCGCCGTTGCTCGCGGTGGCGGTCCAGCTCGGTCACGATCCTGGGAACGCTCGCAAGCACCGGGACGAGCGTGAACTCCCGGAGCTCGTCCGCTGAGTGAAACGAAGTATCGAGCGTCTCGGCGAGCATCAGCGCCCCGGCCGCGAGGCCCAGCGAGAGGACGAGACTCATGACGAGCAGCCTGAATCGGTTCGGCGCGGCCGGGATGTCGGAGGGGACGGCCGAGTCCAGAATTCGAAACTGCTCACCCTTCTGTCGCTGCTCCATGTTTCCGGAGAGCTGTGCCGCCTCGTAGCGCTTTGTCAGCGACTCATACAGCTGCTTCGTCGTCTCGTAATCCCGGGAGACCTCTTGAAATTCCTGCTCGCGCTTGGGGGTGTTCTCGACCCGGGATTGGTAGACAGCAATGGCGGCGCGGAGGCGCTGCTCCTCGGCCTTCAGGATTCTCGCTTCGGATTCGACGCTACTGAGCGCCTCCCGGAGGCGCATGACGAATGGGCTCGACGCAGCCGTGGCCGCGTCTGTCCCGCTGCCAGAGGGTTCGGCGGGCTCCCGCTCGGCGTCAGCGATTTCCGACTTGAGCCGGACCACCGTGGGATGCTGCTCCGTGTACAGGGTGCGCGCGCTCGCCAGCTCCTGGCGAAGCCGAGTGAGGCGCAGTGTTCGGGGCTCGGTCGCGGTCCCGGTCCCGGGCGAGGCTCCGAATGTCTGAGGGGACGACGCGGCCTCGGCGAGCAGGGCCGTCAAGGAGTCCCGCCGCTCAGCCGCACGGATCTGGTTGTCGCTGGTGAGACGCAGCTGAATATTGAGGTTCTCCAGCGTGGAGAGGTTCGCCTGCAGCTGCTGAGGCAGCTCGCCCAGGTTACGCTTTTTGAATTCGCTCACGCGCATCTCGAGCTCGTCCAGGCGCTTGCGCTGCTCGGCGAGCTGCACCTTGAGGAAGTCTGCGGTGCCCGCGGCCTGGCGCTCGCGCAGCTTGAGGTTCTCCTCAATGTAGAAGGACCCGAGGGTGTTGGTGACCAGCGCGACCGTTTGCGGGTTGGGCCCCCGATAGGAGAGCGCGAAGGCCGTCGTGGCGCTGGGACGCCCCGTGGTGTTCGTAGTCATCAGCTCCAGCTTGATGTCCTTGCGCATCCGCTCGACGAGTTCTTCATTCGATGCCTGTTTCCGCTCGCTGGGATAGAGATTGAACCTGGCGATCAGGCCTTCGAGCCGCGAGCGGCTGAGAATTTCCTGGCTGATGGTGTGTAGCCGGGTCTCGATCTCGCTCGTCACCGTGGATGGGACGAAGGTCTCGGGAACCTGCTGCCTTTCAACCATCACCAGGACGGTGGAACGATAGAACGTGGGCAGGGAAAAGATCGCGGTCACCGCGGCAACACACGGCACCGCAAAGACAAGGATCGCGAGCCACTTCCGACGTCCCCAGGCAGCGCGCAGGCGCTCCACCGCCGCGCCCTTTTGCGGACTGGGTTCCTCATCCTCCATGAGATCGCGCGCGTCGGTGGTCATCGCTACTGAGAGTCCGGTCGCCCGGGCGCGAGGCCCGCGTCCTTCAGCTTGTAAAGAAAGGCGCGATAGGAAATGCGGAGCGCCTTCGCGGCCTTGACCCGGTTCCAGTGGGTCTCCTCGAGCATCCGGATGATCGCCTCGCGCTCGGCTGCCTGGGCGGCCTTCCGGGCGATGTCCTTGAGGGAGACGCGCGCCGTCTCCGGTGGCCGCGAATCAGTCTGCTCCGCGCCGCGCCCCGCCCTGTCGGGGAAGGCGCTCCGCGTGAGCAAGGGATCACCGAGCACGATCATGCGCTTGATCATGTTCTCCAGCTCCCGCACGTTGCCCGGGAAACGGTGGCGCATGAGCCGATGCATCGTATCCTCGGGCACCTTGAACCCGTCGTGCTGATAGAGAGCCGAGTAGCGCCGCACGAAGTACTCGGCCAGCGCCGGGATCTCCTCGGGGCGCTGACGGAGGGGCGGCACCAGGATCTGGATGACGTTGAGGCGGTAGAAGAGGTCCTCCCGGAAGCGCCCGTCGGCCACCGCGTGATCCAGGTTCTGGTTCGTGGCGGCGAGGACTCGGACGTCCACCTTGATGGTGGCGCGTCCGCCCACGCGGGAGAACTGGCCGTCCTGGAGCACGTGAAGGAGCTTGCCTTGCAGTGCCGGGTGCAGGTCCCCAATCTCGTCGAGGAAGATCGTGCCGTGATTGGCCGACTCGAACTTGCCGATCTTGAGCTGGTGCGCGCCGGTGAAGGCGCCGCGCTCGTGGCCGAACAGCTCGCTTTCCAGCAGCTCCCGCGGCATCGCCGCGCAGTTGACCTTGATGAAGGGCCCCGTACGGCGGGCTGACAAGTCGTGAATCGCGCGCGCCACCAGATCTTTTCCCGTGCCGGTCTCGCCGGAGACGAGCACGGTGACGTCCACGCGAGCCGCGTGCCCGATGATCTCGCGCACCTCGCGCATCTGCGGGCTGCGCCAGAGGCTGAGCTCGTCCTTAAGCCGCGCGCGTGGGTCGTCGTCGGGGGCGCGGCCCCAGGGTCGCCGGGGGCGGGCAAGGGCGCTCTTGACGACATTCTCGAGCTCTTCGGGCGTGAACGGATCTTTGAGAAAGTCGTCGGCCCCGAGCGCAGTGGCCTCGATGGTGCGCTGGATACCATGGCCGTTGGCAAGCAGGACGATCGGCCCTGGGTGGCCGCCTTGGATCTTGAGTCGCCGCAGGAACTCGGTGCCATCGGCGCCGTCGAGATTCAGGTCGAGAAGGGTGAACACGAAGTCGTTGTGTGCCAGCACCGCCAGCGACTCCTCGACGGTGGCGCTGAGCATCGGCTCGTAGCCCCACGCGGCCAGAAGCCCTCCGACATGCCGCTGCATGACGGGGTTAGCCTCGACCACGAGCACCAAGCGCTCCTTCTTGGTCGGCAGGCGACTCTCTTCGGTAACAGCCGAGTGATCGTTATGTGATTTGGCGTTCACTGAGACTCCAGCTTCACTGTGATCGGCGATGCAAAGCGCGAGTGGGCTTAACGCAGATTTCGTACCAGGGCGTCATTGGAGCGAAGTGTCGTCTGCCGTGGCCTGCCATTGCTTCCCCCTATCCTCAAAAAGCGCGGCCGCCACCCGACTTATACGCGAAATCGCGACCCGTACCGCCGGGTGGAGGGAATAAATTGACTGTCGAAACACCCGTTTCGAC
Source organism: Acidobacteriota bacterium (assembly GCA_046735635.1). Lineage (GTDB taxonomy): Bacteria > Acidobacteriota > Vicinamibacteria > Vicinamibacterales > 2-12-FULL-66-21 > JALZOC01. The sequence goes on from JBKPTT010000145.1 coordinate 9,596, forward strand.
ACTGCTTCGGCAAGCTGTTTGTGGGGTTTTTCGACGATGGGTAAAGATCTTCCACTTGACGCGGTGTGGAAGATCCCTAGAATCACATGCACCTCTGGTGTTCGGACCATAGGCTCTCGGCCAGGAACCTTCACTAAAGCCGCGCGGCGCGCGGGGCAGCCGGGACGAGAAACCGCAACGCTTCCCGTGTATAAGGCGGAGCAGATGCTGGACGACGGTAACGCTCACCTCGAGTCGACCAAACAATCCCACTTATCCGAGATCATTGGGCAAAGTCCGATCATGGTGCGGCTGCAAGGGCAGGTGGCTCGCCTTCTGTCGCGTCAGATCGTCGGAGGCCGGCTTCCCCCGATACTCCTCGAGGGGGAGACCGGCACTGGGAAGGGACTTATGTCGCGGGCGCTGCATCGGTGCAGCACGCGCTATGCAGCGCCGTTCATCGACGTGGACTGCGCGGCCATTCCGGAGACCTTGCTCGAGGCTGAGTTGTTCGGCTACGAGCGGGGCGCCTTCACTGACGCTCGTCAGACCAAACCCGGGCTGTTCGAGCTTGCTGAACGGGGCACGATCTTCCTCGACGAGATCGGCCTCCTGCCGCGATCCCTACAGGCCAAGCTCCTCAAGGTCGTGGAGGACCAGCGTGTGCGGCGGCTCGGCGGCACCCGGAGCCAGCTGGTGGACGCGTGGGTCATTACCGCGACGAACGAAGACTTGGCTGTCGCGACGCGCGGGGGACTCTTTCGAGAGGATCTGTATCATCGGCTGGCGACGGTGACTCTGCGGATGCCGCCGCTCCGCGAGCGTGGCGACGACATCATATTGCTGGCGGAGCGGTGCCTGGCCCGGATCTCCGCTCACTACGGCGTGCCCACGAGGCTCCTGAGCGCCGACGCGAAGGCGGCGCTCCTGTCTCATTCGTGGCCGGGAAACGTCCGGGAACTCCTCAACCTGATCGAGCGTGTCGTCTTGCTATGGGACGATCGAATCATCACCGCGGATCGACTCGACCTGTCACCCTCCGTCGAGACGAACGGAGGCGCTCAGCCGGCCACCCCCGCCCACGAGATCCCCACCCGACTCCGGCGCTTCGGGAGGATCGTCGATCGGGACCGCCTCGTGGAAGTGCTCCGGGAAGTGGACTGGAATCTGTCGCTGGCCGCGGCGCAGCTCGCCGTGCCTCGGAACACGCTCCGGTACTGGATGGTAAAGCTCCAAGTTCATCCTCCAGGAGAGACGGCGCCGGTCGCGGCAAGGCTACCGGCCATCCGGATTCCCCCGGGCTGACCCATAGTTCCACTTTCTCTTGGGCGCCTCGATCTATCAGAGCCATCGAGACAGCCATGTGAATCGGACAGCAGCTTTGTGCAATCCGTTGCGGACTATATGAGTCTTTTTACCCCCTCTCCGCCCGCCGCCGGCTGGCCCTACGCGAGGCCGTAAAAGCGCCTGGCGCCTCCCCCGAGGATGTCCCGCTTCGCCGTCTCGGACAGCCCCGGCCGCGATCGGATCATCTCCGGCGCCCCGGGAAAGAAGCCGTCGGGGTGTGGGTAGTCCGTGGCCCAGAGGATCTTGTGCGGGCCGATGTAGTCGGCGAGCACGCCGAGGCAGCCTTCCACCGGCTCGAACGAGATCCAGCAGTTGCGGCGGAACAGCTCGCTCGGGCGCATGGAGAGGCCGGAGTCGTTGAAGCCCTGATCATCGAAGTGGCGGTCCATCCGATCGAGCCAGGGGGCGATCCAGCCGCCACCGGACTCGAGGAACCCGATGCGGATGCGCGGGAAGCGGTCGCACACGCCGCTCCAGATCACGCTCATTGCCGCCAGCATCATCTCCATGGTGTGAGAGATGATGTGCTTGGCGCCGCGCGTGTCGAAGCGGTCCACGCCGACCTGCGGCATGCCCCCGCTGGCGCCCTCGTGCAATCCGATGGCGAAGTCCAGCTCCTGCACCTCGGCCCAGAAGGGATCGTAGTCGGGGTGATGGAGCATCCGATCGTTGTAGGGGTTGGGCCGGAGAAAACCCCCACGCATCCCCAGCTCCTTTCGCGCGTAGCGCATCTCCTCGATGGCGAGCGCGATCGACTGCATCGGCAGCATGGCCACGCCGAAGAGGCGATCGGGGTAGGGCTTGCAGTAGTCGGCGAGCCAGCGGTTGTAGGCGCGGCAGATCGCCGCGGCCAGGCGCGGCTCCTGCACCGCGCCCGAGAAGAGACCCACCGTCGGGTAGAGGAAGGCGGCGTCGATCCCGTCCAGGTCCATGTCGGGGATGCGCGCGTGGGGATCGAAGCCCCCCGGTCGCCCGTCCACGAACTTCATCGACCCCTCGTCGACGTCGCCCTGTCGCGAGCCGATCGCGCCCACGACGTTGAGCCCCTTCTTGCTGCCGAGCACCTGGTCCTCGATGAGGAGGCGCTCCTTCCCGTCCGTGTCGATGATGATCTTGGGCGCCCGGTCGCGATACCCGGGGTC
>JBKPTT010000146.1:0-7831 GCA_046735635.1 Acidobacteriota bacterium
GAATAATACTGCGAAGCCACCGCGGTGATCTCGTCCCGCTGCAGTCCGATGTGGCCGACCCGGCCCGTGGGGATCAGCTCCAGGATCGCGTCCAGCATCCCGAGCCCTGCGCGCAGGACCGGAACGACAACGACGTTGCGCACGATGCGGCGGCCGGCGGCGGGCCCGAGCGGCGACTCCACGGTCACGTCGATGGAAGGCACGTCGCGCGTGGCCTCCGCGGCGAGCAGCAGGCTGATACGGACGGCCATCCGCCGAAAGAGCTCCGGAGGCGTGGTGGCGTCTCGCAACGTCGCCAGCGCGTCGTGGACGAGCGGGTGAGAGACGAGGTGAACCGGCACTGGAAGAAAGGTAAAAGGTAAAAGGTAAAAGGTAAAAGAAAAAAGGTAAAGGTAGAATTTCAGCTTCATGCTTCTGCGAATCAGCGCCGCGTTCGTGGCCGCGACGGTCGTCCTTGCCGCCCAGGCCGCGCGCCGCGATGTGGCGCTCGTGATTACCGGCGGCACCGTGGTCACCATGGACGCCCAGGGGCGCGTGATCTCGCCTGGCGCCGTGGCGATCGACGGCCGCGACATTGTGGCGGTGGACACGCCGGCCGCCATTGACGCGCGATTTGCCGCGCGGGAACGAATCGACGCCACAGGCCAGGCCGTGATGCCGGGTCTCGTCAACACCCACACGCATGCGCCAATGGTTCTTTATCGCGGGTTGGCCGACGACCTCGCGTTGATGGATTGGCTGCAGAAGTACATCTTTCCCGCGGAAGCCAAGACGGTCACTCGCGAATTCGTTCGCGCCGGCACGCGGCTGGCGGCGCTCGAAATGATCGAGTCGGGTACGACGACCTACACCGACATGTATTACTTCGAAGAGGAGATCGCGGCGGTGACGAAGGCCGCAGGTCTCCGCGGCGTGCTCGGGCAGACGATCGTTCAGTTCCCGGTGGCCGACGCGAAAACGCCTGTCGAGGAGCTCGCGCGCACGGAGGCATTTCTCAAACAGTTCGCGGGTGACGATCTCATCGTGCCGGCCGTCGCGCCACACTCGATGTACACGCTCGATACCGCGACGCTGAAGGCGGCGAGCGCGCTGGCGGCGCGTGCCCACGCGCCCATGCTGATTCACCTGTCCGAGACGAGCGACGAGATGAAGACGTCGCAGGAAAAGAACCAGGCCACGCCCGCGTCGTACCTCGAATCGATTGGCTTCTGGGTCGACGTGCCGGTGATTGCGGCGCATGGCGTCTGGCTCACGCCGGCCGACATGCAGATTCTCGCCCGACACCACGTCGGCGTTTCGCACAATCCCGAGAGCAACATGAAGCTCGCGAGTGGCGCAGCGAAGATCGTCGCGATGCGCGAGGCAGGCATTGCGGTCGGCATTGGCACCGACGGCGCGGCGAGCAACAACGACCTCGATATGTTCGAAGCGATCCGCCAGGCAGCGTTCCTCGCGAAGCTGCAGACTGGGGACCCGCGCGCCGTGCCGGCCCGTACCGCGCTCGAAATGGCGACGATCGAAGGAGCGCGTGCCCTCGGCATGGACAAGAAGGTCGGTTCGCTGGAGCCGGGCAAACGCGCTGACGTCATCACGGTCTCGATGGGCGCGGCGCGCCAGACGCCCATGTACGACGTCCTGTCGCACCTGGTATACACGACCCGCGGCGACGACGTACGGACGACGATCGTGAATGGGCGTGTGCTGATGCGCGATCGCAGGGTGCTGACGCTTGAGGAGCCGGCGGTGCTCGACGAGGCGCGCGCCTATGCGGAGAAGGTGAGGGCGGCTGTCCGATGAACGTGCTGGTGCGCGGCGAGGCGATTCAGGCGCGAGTGACGCAGCTTGCCGTGGAAATAGAGCGTGATTATCCGGACGGGGAGGAGATTCACCTCGTCGGCGTCCTCAAAGGTGGGTTCGTGTTCATGGCCGACCTGATTCGCGCGATGACGCCGCGTGTCACGGTCGACTTCATCGCGGTCTCGAGCTACGCGAAGAGCACGAAATCGTCGGGCGAGGTCCGGCTGCTCAAGGATCTCGACTCCGGCCTCGAAGGGCGCCACGTCATCATCGTCGAGGACATCGTCGACACGGGCCTGACGCTCACGTACTTGCAGGACATCCTGCGTGCACGCTCGCCGAAGTCGCTGCGAACGGCGTGCCTGCTGAGCAAGCCCTCCCGGCGGCTCGTCGACGTGACCGTCGACTACATCGGATTCACCATCGAAGATCGCTTCGTCGTCGGGTACGGGCTGGATTACGCTGAGAAGTACCGGAATCTGTCGTACATCGCGGTCCTCGACGAGGATTAGCCAAGGCAAAACTGGTGACACTGAGGACGTTCGACATTATCACCGAGGCGGATGCGCGGACGATTGACGTGGGGGCGACCGTACAGCTGGCCAATGGCGGCCACGTGACGCCGCTCGCTCGCGATACCCTCGCTGCGCGTCGGATCAACGTCATTCCGGCCGGATCGGACGGGTCGCTGCCGCCAGACCTTGCGCCCGTCGCCGACATCAAGCGCCTCGCAATCGGCGCCGACCACACGGGCGTCGCGATCAAACGGGCTCTCGTCGATCATTTGCGCGGACGCGGGCTCGCGGTGGCTGACGTCGGAACAGACAAGCCCGATCCCGTCGATTACCCTGACGTCGCCGCCGCGGTCGCGAAGAGCGTCGCGCGCGGCGAGGCAGATGCCGGCATTGTCATCGACGGCGCCGGAATCGGTTCGGCGATTGCGGCGAACAAGATTCGGGGGATACGCGCGGCGATGTGCACGAACGAGACGATTGCGCGGTATTCGCGCGAGCACAACGGCGCGAACGTCCTGACGCTCGGCTCGTCGCTCATCGATGGTGCGGACGCGGCATGGCGAATCGTCGAGGTGTGGCTCGGCACCCCGATGCGCGAGCCCAGGTACATTCGCCGCCTCCTGAAGATCCGCCGGCTCGAAGACGATTTCACGAGGCAATGATCAGACGTGCTCAGCCCGCAGGATCTTCAGAGACTCATCGACATCATCACCGAGGAGGTGATGGCGGCCCAGGGCCGGCCGGCGCTGACCGCCAGTTGCGCCTGCCATTCGGTATTAATGGACTGTTGCCCGGACCGCCTTCGCGGCGTGCTCGACGCCGGCGCGACGCGTATCGGCGTGCACGCGACGGGCGGCGCTGGCAGCGTCTCCTCCATGATCGATCACACGCTGCTGAAGCCCGACGCCACCATGGCCGATATTGAAAAACTGTGCCGCGAGGCGCTGGAGTTCCGCTTTGCGACGGTATGTGTCAACCCGGCATGGGTCGCGCTGGCCGCCTCCCGGCTGCGCGGCAGCGGGGTCGGCGTGTGCTCGGTTGTCGGATTTCCCCTGGGTGCGACGACCGCCGACGTGAAGAACTACGAGACGCGCCGTGCGATCTTCGACGGCGCGACCGAGATCGACATGGTCATCAACATCGGCGCGCTGAAATCTGGTGACCTGCGCACCGTCGAGCGCGATATCGAGGCCGTCATCGAGCCATGCCGGCAATGCGGCGCGCTCAGCAAAGTCATCATCGAGGCGGCGCTCCTCACTGACGACGAGAAGATCACCGCGTGCACGCTGTCGAAGGCTGCCGGCGCGGATTTTGTGAAGACGTCGACGGGGTTCGCCTCGGGCGGCGCGACGGCTGCCGACGTCGCGCTGATGCGCCGCGTTGTCGGCGCGGAGATGGGCATCAAGGCGGCCGGCGGCGTGCGCGACCTCGAAGGTCTGAAAGCGATGGTTGCCGCGGGCGCGACACGCGTCGGCGCCAGCGCGGGCGTGAAGATCGTCCAGGAATCGAAGGGACAAAAGCCAACGGTGTCCGCGGGCGCCGGTTATTGAGGCTCATGCGGCAGACCCGGCCGCACCGCGGTTCCTGGAACCGGAAAGGGAATCGCGAATCCTTCGGCCTCGAACTTCTTGATGAGCCGACGGCGAAGCTCGCGGCCAACCTCCCATTGTTTCAGCGGCACCGTCTTGATCCGCACTTTCATCTTCAGCGACCAGTCGCCGAAGGCGTCGATTCCGAGCACCTCAATCGGCGCGAGGATTGACGGTCCGAAGAACTGGTCGGCCTGCAGCTCCCCTCCGACGCGTCGGACCGCATCGGCGATCCTGTCCGGGTCGTCGTAGTAAGAAACCGAGAGATCGACGACGTAGTACGAGAAATCCTTGGTCTTGTTCGCCAACGTGTTGATGGAGCCGTTCGGGAACACGTGGACCGTGCCTTCGACATCGCGGAGCACGATCGTGCGCAGGTTGATCGCCTCGACGAGCCCGTTCGTCCCGTTGATTGCGGCGACGTCCCCAACGCGCACCTGGTTCTCGAGAATCATGAAGAACCCGCTGATGACGTCCCGGACGAGCGTCTGTGCGCCGAAGCCGACCGCAAGCCCCGCGACGCCGGCGCCAGCGACGACGGGACCGATGTTGACGCCAAAGAGGTCGAGGCTCATCACGACAGCGACACCGCTGACGAGTGCCGTGACGGCCCGTTCGATGAGCGACCCCAGCGTGCGCGCGCGCTTGCCGCGCTCGAGCGCATCGAGTCCCGTACCGATGCTGACCTCGTGCTCGAACCGCCGCACGGAGAGCGACGTCATCCGGATGACCGCATACGCCAGGACCGCGATAAGAAGCAGTTTCTTGCCGGAGGTAAGCCCCCAGTCGACCACGGTGCCCACGTGAACGCCGCGGCGCGGACGCAGCCCGGCCAAGTCCAGGGCCGGCACGAGGACGATGCTCACGGCCAGCACGAATGTTGCGGCCGACACGAACCGCAGCAGCCGGGTGACCTGCGGGCTGGCGGTCGAGACCGTGTCGTGCATGAGCGCGCGGAGCGCGGAGGCGGTCGCCCGTCGCGCGATTCGAGCGGCCAGCCACGCGATCACCAGCGTCGACGCAAGGGCAACGGTGAGAGCCTGAGGATTCACAGAACCCTGAAAGAGCCGGGCGAGCGTCATCTGTCGTGCATTTTACTAACCACTTCAAGCAAATAGACCAGGACGACCTACCCGACGAGTCCGCTGTCGACTTCAGGCAGGTCGCAACCGTCGGCGACCGGCGGGCTTCTTCGGTGGGGAGCGTGCCTCACGTTCTGACGCGCCGTCCAATGGATCAGCGTACGACGATCTGCGACTCGGAGGTGTCGGCCCGGAGTTGAGCGAGCGCGTGGACTGGCAAGCGAAGGCTGGCACGGCATCCCTGACGATCGGTCCGGTTCTCGAGCAACAGACTGCCGCCGTGCGCCTCGGCAATCTGGCGGCTCAGCACCAGACCAATTCCGGAACCGCCCGGTTTGGTCGTGAAGAACGGGACGAAGAGGTTTCCCGTATTGGACAGCCCGGGCCCTTCATCTTCGACCCACAGCTCCATTGTCGGCGGAACGGAGCCGACCAGCCGCTGCCAGCCGACGGTTACGCGGCCGCCGGTCTCGCGTACGGCATCGACGGCATTGCGAATGAGATTGATGAGCAGCTGTTCGAGCTGATCGCTGTCTGCCTGGATCGTGAGCCGCGGGCCGGCTTCGACCGCGATGTGGTGCGCCTTCTCGAGCGTCGCGACCCGATCGACGAACGCGGCGACGTCGAGCGGAGCCAGCTTTGGCGGCGGCAACTTGGCGAGCCGCGCGTACGCGCTCATGAAGCGGCTCAACGATTCGGAGCGCGACGCAATCACGGCGAGGCCGCGTTGGACGTCGTCGCGCCAGTCTGACGGCGGCGGATCCCTGTCGACAATCGTCGCGAGGCTTCCGGCAATTGACTTAATCGGCGCGAGCGAGTTGTTCATCTCGTGGCCGATGACCCGAATGAGCCGCTGCCACGCTTGGCGCTCCTCCTCGCGCAATGGCTGACTGAGGTCCGAAAGGACAAGCAGCTCGTGAGGCCGGCCGCCCTGGCGAAACTGGCTTCGGCGAATCTCCCAGCGGCCGACACCGCCGGGGAAGACCGTGTTGATGACGCGCGGCGCGTCGCCGGTCAGACATTCGGCGAGATCGATCTCGTCGGCACGGCGTCCGAGGAGCCGCTCCGCAGGCTGGCTGAGGAGCCGCGCGCCGGCGCGATTGACGAATTTCAGCTGCTGGTTCTCGTCGAACGTGAAGAGGGCGACGTCGATCTCGGCCATCACTTTGCGCAGGAGCGTCGTGGCTTCGAGCGCGTCGAGACGCTGGTGCCGGAGCGTTTCGACGAGCGCGTTCACCTCGATCATCACTTCGCCGAGCGGATCGCCGCCGTGCGCGCCGCGCGCGCGGATTGAAAAGTCTCCCTCGCCGAGCGCCGCCAGGAGGTTGGACAGCGTTTGCAGCGGTAGCACGACGCGCTCCCGCAGCGCAAAGGCGAACCCGAGGCAGAACGTGATGATGAGGACGGTGAGGGTCCATTGGACCTTGGGCGTATAGTCGCCGGTCCAGAGAAAGATCAGGGAGATCGCCGCGCCGGGGAGCGCTGACGCGAACGCCATCAGCAGAATCCGCCGATCGTGGCTCAAGCGCGGCTCGCGCTTCGGGGAACGCATCGTCAAGGTAGGAAGGTAAAAGGTTACCTTCTACCTTTTACCTTTTACCTTTTACCTTGATACTGATCATAAGCCGTAGCGCTGGAGCCTTCTATAGAGCGCGCTACGGCTCAAACCGAGCGCTTTCGCGGCCTGGCTGACGTTGCCGTCGAAGCGCGTCATCGCCTTCTTGATGAGGAAGCATTCGACGTCCTCGAGGCTCATGTCCTCGAGCCGGCCCGCGCCCGCGGTGCCGGAGCGCAGACCGAGATCGCCTGGTTTCACGAGCGGCCCGGGCGCCATCAGGACGGCGCGTTCGATGGCGTGATCGAGCTCGCGGACGTTGCCCGGCCACGAATGCTCGAGAAGGATTTGCATCGCGCTGGTCTCGAACCCGGTGAGCCGCTTCCGATAACGCTGCGCGTGCTGACGGAGGAAATGCTGCGCGAGGAGCGGTAGATCCTCGCGCCGATCCCGCAACGCGGGCAGCCGGATTTCGATCGTGTTGAGCCGGAAGAGCAGATCCTGGCGGAAGCGGCCTGCCACAACTTCCTCGGCAAGGTTTGCGTTGGTGGCCGAGATGACGCGCGCATCGACGCGGCGAGTCCGCGACGACCCGAGCCGCTCGAACTCCCCCGTCTCGATCACGCGCAGCAGCTTCTGTTGCTGGCTCATCGGGACGTTCGCGATCTCGTCGAGGAACAGCGTGCCCTGGTCGGCAAGTTCGAAGCGGCCGACCCGATCTGTCTTCGCGTCGGTGAATGCCCCGCGCACATGGCCGAATAGCTCGCTCTCGAAGACCCCTTCCGACACGCCGCCGGAATTGACCACGACCATCGGGCGCGATGCGCGACTCGAGACGGCGTGCAGCGCTCGCGCCACCACGCCCTTGCCGGTCCCGTTCTCGCCGAGAATCAGGACGTTCGCATCGGATGGCCCGACGCGCGAGATGATCTGCAGCACGTTCTGCATCGCGCCCGATTCCGCGATCAGCTTCGGCATGCCCTCGCCGCGCAGCAGCGAGTTCTCCGCCTCGAGCCGCTGGCCCTTGCGGAGCGCCTGGCTCAGCTCGATCTGGGTGCGGATGATTGCGAGCAGCCGTGCGTTGTCCCAGGGCTTCTGGACGAAGTCGCGCGCGCCGCGGCGCATCCCCTCGACCGCGACTTCAACGCTGCCCCAGGCCGTCATGACCACGACGGGGAGAGTAGGATCGATTCCCTGGATTCGGGAGAGCAGGTTCAGGCCTTCTTCGCCCGACGTCGTGTCGCGGGTGTAGTTCAGATCGATCAGCGCGACGTCGAACTCACGAGCCTCGAT
>JBKPTT010000147.1:0-18855 GCA_046735635.1 Acidobacteriota bacterium
AACGCGATCTTGTCACTCGTCGAGATCGCCGCCGATTCGTTCTGCAGCCCATCGCGAGGCCCCACTTCAACGATGGTGACGGCGTCAGCATTCATCATTCAGCATTCATCATTCAGCATTCATCACTCATCATTCATCATTCATCATTTCTTTCATCCAGTCACTCAGACGCTCGTTCGACCAGCAGTTAATCACGCGGTCGCGCGGAATCCCGGCAAGCCGCGCGTGCGCAATGGCGTATTCGCTGAAACGGAGCTCGCCGATCGAGTGCGCGTCGCTGTCGAGTGCGAAAATGCACCCCGCATCCAGCGCCGCACGGGCGAGCTCGTAATCCAAATCCTGCCGATGCCAATTGCCGTCCAATTCGATCGCGACGCGCCGCTCCGCCGCAGCGTCGAAAACACGCCGCCAGTCGGCGTTGACGCCCGGCCGGCTGTTGAAGATGCGGCCTCGCGGATGTCCGAGTATCGCGACTCCTGAGGCCCGAACGGCCGCGAGCATGCGTTCGGTCTGATCGTGTGTGCGCCGCAGGACCGAATGCGGCGACGCGACGACGAACTCGAAGACGGCTCGTTCGGATGGCTGCAGATCGAGCTGTCCGTCGGCAAGGATGTTCGCTTCGATGCCCTTGAAGACCCGGAAGCGCCCCTCGAACTTCGAGTTGAGTTTGTCGATTTCTTTTTGCTGCCCGACGACGTCGCTCATGCTCACGCCGCCGGCGATTGGAAGACCATAGGAATGGTCGGTCATTCCGAGGCATGTGTGCCCGCGCGCGAGACATGCCTCCGCCATCGTCGCGATGTTTTCGCCTCCGTCGCTCCACTGCGAATGCATCTGGAAATCCCCGCGATAGTCGCCGGTCCCGACGACGTCACGGCCAATCGTCGCGCCGAGCGCGCGCTGCAGCGCGAAATGACTCAGGAAACCGGCACGGAACCCGCGCCGGGCCGCGACGTCGGCGGCCTTCTTGGATTGGGCGATTGCGGCTTCGACTGTCGGAGAGCGCCCCTGTTCGACAACTTCGGTGATGACTTTCGCGCTCGACGGGCCGATGAATTCGACGTCGCGGAGCGCTCCCGCGTGGACCAGGTCCGCCACCGAGACGGGTAATCCGACGATCGCCTTTGCGGCGCGCTTGTATCCGAATTGGCTTCGCGACGCGCTCTGAAGCGCGGCCATGTCGTACAGCAGCGCCGCCGCGGCCATATTGAGATCGCTGTGGACGATCGCTTCGGCCTCGGCGGCCGCTCGCGACGCGTTCGACTGAACAGTCTTTCTGGAACGGTGTGTAACAGGCGTCACATTTTCTTCCCCCGAACGCTCCTGTTCAGTCCCTAACATGATGAATTGCAAAGGATTCGCCCGCCGACAGCCGGGTACCGCTATTGCTGTGGTTCTACACTGGTATGGCAACCACTCTAGGGCGACTCATTCGATCCGCGCCACTTGTTCTGTGCGTGGCGGTCGCTGCGTGCGGCGGCGTCAAGGCAAAAAGCGAGCTGGCAGCCGATATTCAGCGGATCGTTCAAAGCGGCAAACCGCCGGATTACGTGACGCGGGATGCCGACGGCGTGCGGTTGTGGAAGAAGACGCGGGCGTTCTACGAAAAACGCGACTTCGAATCCGCCTGGATCGAGGACGGCGCCCCTCGCGACCAGATGGATTCGTTTATTCACGCGGTTCACGCGTCGGCGGCCGAGGGGTTCGACCCCGAGCTTTACAGCGCGAGCACCCTCGACGCCCGTCGTCGGGAAGCCTCCAAAGGCTTTTTGACGAAGAAGGGATTCAAGCCACAAGAGGCCACCGCCATGGACGTGTGGCTCACATGGCTTTACATGAAGTACGCGTCGGATCTTGCCGACGGCACTTCTGATCTGTCGCACGCCGATCCGAGGTGGCAAATAAAGCCGGAGTCGTTTGACGCGCTGGCGCATCTCGAGAGTGCCCTGCAGGACAATCGAATCGATGAGTCGCTGCAGGACCTCGTCCCCACGAGCCCGGAATACGCGGCGCTCAAGAAAGCGCTCGCCGATTATCGCCAGATTGCCGCAAACGGTGGATGGCCCCAGGTGCCGGCGGCTGGCGCGACCAGGCTGAAGCCTGGACAGAGCAGTCCGATCGTGCCGACGATCGCGGCGCGGCTGGCCGCAACCGGCGATTATACCGGCGCCGTCCTTTCGGCCGGGCAGCCCGCCGTGTATGGGCCGGATCTTCAGGAAGCGGTCAAGCGATTTCAGCGCCGCCACGGTCTTCAGGACGACGGTATCGTGGGCGCTCCGACGCTCGCCGAGATGAACGTCCCGGTAGACATGCGGATCCGCCAGATTGAGTGGAACATGGAGCGCTGGCGCTGGCTGCCGCGCGATATGGGACGGCGCTACATTCTCGTCAACATCCCCGAGATGCGTCTCGACGTCTGGGATCACGGCCAGGTGCCGCTCTCGATGCGCGTCGTCGTCGGCAAGCCCGATACGCAGACTCCAATCTTCAATGACGAGATGACGTACGTCGTGTTCGCGCCGTACTGGAACGTGCCGCCCGATATAGCTGAAAAGGAAACGATGCCATCGGTGATGCGCGATCCCGCCTTCCTCGACCGCATGAACATGGAGGTCGTGGATGCGAAAGGGAACCCGGTGGATCCATCGTCGGTCGACATGTCGAGCCCCGGACAGTACCGGTTTCGACAGCGGCCCGGCACATCGAATGCCCTCGGCCTGGTGAAATTCATGTTCCCCAATCAGTACGACGTGTACCTTCATGACACTCCCGCCGATTCGCTCTTCGCTCGCGCGAGCCGCTCGTTCAGCCATGGATGCGTTCGCGTGGAGCAGCCGGAGCAACTCGCCGAGTACGTGCTGCGCGACCAACCGCAATGGACGCCCGACAAGATCGACGAGGCCATGCACGCGGGCCAGGAACAGACGGTCAAGTTGAAGGAGCCGATCCCCGTCTATCTCGGATACTGGACCGCGCGCGTGACGCCCGACGGTCTGATGCAATTCAGGAAGGACGTTTACGGGATCGACGCACGTTTGACGACGATGCTGACAGAGCGGCTCGAGCGAATGCGGCGGAGTGCCCAGGCCGCAGTGGCCGTCGTGTCAGCTGCGGCACCACAGCAACACGATCAGGCGCCGAAGCAAAAGCGGAAATAGTTCAAGCCGGCGTGTCGCCCGTGCGGCAGAACTGCGCGACGCAGCCGAGCAGCTCCTCGAGGTCGACCGGTTTCGCGAGATACGCGTTCGCATCGATCCGCTCGATGCGGTCGCGCCCCGCCGCCGATACGACGATCACGGGAATGTCCTTGAGCCGATCGTTCTGCATCTGCGCCTGTCGAAATTGCCAGCCGTCCATCACGGGCATCATCAGATCCAGCAGGATGACGCAGGCTCCGGTCCCGCCGAGCCTCTCGAGCGCGAGTTTTCCGTTTTCGGCGCTCTCGACGTGGAAGCCTTCCAACTCCAGGAACCGGGCGAGCATTTCGCGCGTGTCCAGGTCGTCCTCCACGATGAAGACCGTGGGGGTCACGGGCGGGCACTCCGCCCTTCTTTCCGAACGAGCTCGTCGGCCAGATCCGCGAGCGCGTCCGGCATGCAGGGCTTCTGCAGAATTCGGTCGCACCCGGCTTCACGAGCACGTTGTTCGTGTGTAAGGCCACCGTACCCGCTGAGGCAGACGATCGGGATCGCGCGCAGAGCGGGATCGCTGCGAATCGCCGCCACCAGTTCGTAGCCGTTCATGCCGGGCAGCGACAAGTCCGTGATCACGAGATCGACGCCGTGTTCACGAAGCTGCGCCAGCGCAGTCTCGGCATCCGCGGCAGCCAGGACCTCGAATCTCGAGCCGAGGAACTCGGCGTACATCTCCCTCGTGTCCTGGTGATCTTCGACGAGCAGAACCGCTGCCATCACCGCCGCCTCGCCCGGCCGCGCGCTTGCGATGTTGACTGTCCCTTCAGGTACCGGTCAATTTCGGAAACGAGATCGGGCGGCAGGCACGGCTTTGGAATGAATCCGTCGCAGCCTGCGCTCCGCGCCCGCTCCCCCTCGGTCGCGAGCGCGTGAGCGCTCAAGGCGACAACGAGGATATGCCTCGTTGAGGCGTCGGCTTTCAGAAGACGAGTCGCTTCCCAGCCATCGATTCCGGGCAGCGAGAGATCCATCAATATGAGATCGGGCATCAGCGCCCGCGCCTTCTGGATGCCCTCGAGACCGTCGCGCGCCGTTTCAACCCGGAAACCTGCAAAATCCAGATAGTCCCGGTACATCTCGCGCGCGTCCTCGAAGTCCTCGACGACGAGAATCAACGGAGCCGGTGACGACGCTGGCATCGGATTGACACTCTACTCCATGCGGGGGGACGAACGATAACCACCGACGATCAGATCGGACGCGAGCGTTCGCGGATCAGGCTCCGCACCGCGCTCTCCAGATCATCGGGAGAGCACGGCTTCGGCAGCACGGCATCGCAGCCGGCCCGCCGCGCGCGATCCGGGTCGGCGGCAAACGCCGCGTAGCCGGTGACGGCGAGTACCGGGATGTCGCACGTGCGGGGATCCTGTTTCAACCGTCGGGTCAACTCGAAGCCGTCGATGCCCGGAATGTTCAGATCCGTGACGACGACATCAGGAAGGAAGTCGAGAGCCCGTTCGAGAGCCTGAAGGCCGTTGTGAGCCTGAACGACGCGAAATCCCGCGCCCGTCAGCCACTCCGCGTACATACGACGACCGTCCATGTCGTCCTCAACAAGGAGCACGCTCGGCCCGTTATCCCCAGGGGGCACTTCAGGTCTCCCGCCTTAAGTATATCGCCCCCTTCGCGACCATCCCCGATGCGGTTGCCGCCCGCCCGGCCGAGCTTACGCCGGAATTTTCAATACCTGTCCAGGCTTAATCTGATCGGGATTGCTGAGCTGGTCCTTGTTCGCGTTGAAGATCTTCATGTACGCGTTGGCGTCGCCGAGATGATCCTTCGCGATTTTGCTGAGCGTATCCCCGGACTTCACCGTGTACGTTTTTACCGCGGGAGCCGATGCACCTCCGCCCGAGACTTTGATGTCAGCCACGACTTCGTTGTGCCAGTCCGGAATCGTCTTAATGGCGGTCCAGATCTCGTTCTTTTCCGCCTCGGTCTTGACCGAGCCGCTGAAATACAGCTTTCCATCCTTCTCCTGGGCGTTCCCGTCGAACTTCCCCTTCGCAGTCGAAATTGCGTAGGCGTACTTATCTCGAAGTCCCATTACTGACCTCCGTAGCCACCGCCTCTGCAACCGGTGTTCCCTCGCCGACGAGCTTATCCGTGCCCGTTGCCCGCGACGGCGCTGACTCCAGCAATCCACCATTTGTCAGATCGGCGGGCGAGCAGCGGAGTGATGGTCTCGCGCCGAGGACGCCGAGGTCGTGCGTTCGCCACGTCGCGCGTTGCGCGACAGGAGGGGAAGAGATCCGCACAGACAAACGGCGTACCCCGCCGCCCCGCTTGTCTGTGCGGATCTCTTTCCCTCCTTGCGGCCGGCCGCAGGGCCGGCCGTGGCGAACGCACGCGATCCCGGGATCTCTGCGCCCCCCGCGGACTCTGCGCGAGATCCGTGCGGTCTCTGCGCGAGGACGCGAACTACTTCTCGGCATGAATTCTCAGTTCCGCGATGGACCAATAGAAAACGTCCTCCGTGCCTGTCTGCGTAAACCGCACGTAACGGGCTGGACGTGGCTGGAATTCGAACGGCAGCGTGAACCGTAAAGGGTCTTCGAGCGCAGCCGACATTGCAATCACGGCGACGTTGCCACTCCACGCCTGGGACCAGCGGTCGTTGTCGAGCGAGGTTTCGATCGTCAGTCGGCGGGGAAAATCGGTCACATAGCCGCCAATCAGCATTTCGACGCCGGCCACGTTATTCGGTGTGCCGAGGTCAGCCGTCATCGCATCCCCGGGCCGCTGTTCCCGCCCGGCGTGCCATCGCGTGATGAGGTTGCCATCCACCATATTGGACAAGAGGGCTTCGTTGTCCCTGGCGGCGAAAGAGGCTATTGGCAGGACAGGTCCCGCGAGCTTGGGAAGCTGCCCGAAATGTGGGCCGCGTTCGATTCTGAACGTGGAGTAGCGATCGTCGCGGTATACGAGCTCGGCGTGAGGATAGCTGCCGACAAACTGACGCCACGCGGCGCCCGGATCCTGGTCGTGGTCGATGACGACTTCCACGGGTCCGAACGCCGACAAACGGGCGAGCACGTCCGGATCGTGCTGGCGCAGCATGTACTGCAGTGCCCAGTAGTGAGGCGCAAAGTATCCGCTGTATCCGTTGAATACCGGACGATGGTGCTCGATCGTGCGATACAGCACGATCGCATCGTGCTGCGGATTCGTCGGCAATTCGAGGCGGGCGACGGCGCGCGTGTGGATCGGTCGCCAGGCCGGTACCTTCTCCAGAACGATCGGCCGCGGCCAACCGTCCATCAGGACGCCGATACAAGCGACGACGGGGACGATGGTGGCCGCGCGCGGCCACTTTGCCGTGAGTTGCCGCAGCGCGAGCGCCGCCGCAACGGCAAGGCACAACGCTGCCAGCATCCAGAAGCGCGCGGGCACGCGAATGCCGTCCACGCCGGGCAACAACATCAACCAGGCGTAAGGCGCCTTGTAGATGAACTTCTTCTCCAGCAGCGTCGGAGCCGGGCCGAGAGAAAACAACCACATGACGACCGCCGCGAGCGCGTAAAACGTGAGCGCTGATCGGCGGCGCCACGCGGTGCGGACCGACGGGTGAAGAACGCCGGCGGCGACGAGAAACAGCAGTCCTATGGAAAAGGGCTTGTGCGGCGCGGAAACCGAGAGCAGCCGCAGCGGCCCAATTTCGAGCTTCCATGGGCCGAAATACGCCGGCGATGCCGCAATCGCAAAAAAGAAAAGCGAAATCCCGACGAAGATGCGGGCAATGCGGAGGCGGCCGATCCGCTCGGTCGCAGCGGTCCGCCACCCGATGACCAGACCAAGAACGATCAAAAGGATGACGGTGAGACCCGGGAAGATGTCGGATTCGGGATGGTGGACGACATGCAGCCAGCCCCAGGCATAGATGCTGCCGGGCGCCTGCAGCACGCTCGCGACGTCGGCGCTGAACGAGACAATCTCATCGATCTCGCGCTTGAAGCCGTACTCGTGCTGGTACTTCCAGTACCCGTACATCACCGGTGCGAGCGCCGCGGCAGCGAGCGTCCACGCAATCGCGAGCCTCGCGACGGCGCGCCAGTGGCTTCGCGCGTGTACGAACCAGGGCAGCCACAGCACGATGAGCACGGACAAGTAGAACAGGTAGTAGCCGCATGCGAGCGCCTGCATCACCCACGAGACGCCGAACAACACGAGCCATCGAGCACGCAGGTCATCGAAATACCTGTGGAGCGCTGCGAGCGCGATCGGCATCCAGTAGGCGGACAGCACCTGCACGTGCGCGAACTGCGCCATCCGATACGGCGCGAACGCAAACGCCAGCCCCGCAAGGAACGCACAATCGTGGCGCCGTGAAATCGTGAACGCCAGGTAGTACGCAGCGAGCGCGGAGAGAACGAACGTGAGGACGAACACGATGTTGTACGCGAGGAGCGGGTTGCCGGTGACGACAATCACGGGCGTCGTGAAGATGCTCAGGCCCAGAAGGTGCTCGGAAAACGCCAGCGTGCCGTCGACCGGATAGAACTGCAGCCCGTTCCACCAGGCTCGTGTCAGCGGCATCACGCGAGCATCCCAGGAGAGAATCCAGGTGTTCAAGAGCGGATCACCGAGGTCGTTGGGAACCAGGCGCGTCGGATGAAGGATGAGCGGCCACGTGAGGGCGACCGTCAAGAGCAAGTACACGGCAGCCGCGGCAAGGACAATCGGACTGAAAAACCGGCGCATCGGGTCAACGAAGTATACAAACGTTTGCCTATAATCCATGGCGGAGGGATTTCCGTGCGGCTGACTGGAGCGATGCTGTCGTTGCTGCTCGTGGCTGCGCAATCGGCACCGGACGTCGATTCATCCGCGCTCGATCGCATTCGACGCGAGGGGCTCGAGCATTCGCAGGCCGAGCGGGCTTTCGATCAATTCGTCACAATCATCGGTCCGCGGCTCACCGGCTCTCCCGCGCACAAGCTGGCGGCCGAATGGGCGCGCGATACGCTCTCGTCGTGGGGGCTGTCGAACGCGCACCTCGAGCCGTGGCGCTTCGGACGCGGTTGGGTGCTCGACAGCCAGGTCATCGAGATGATCGCGCCAAGATACATGCCGCTCATCGGGTATGCGGAAGCATGGTCAGCTTCGACGCCGCGCGTGATCGAGGCGCAGCCGGTGTGGCTCGGTGGGAAGACGGCCGCCGAGGTGAGCGCGATTCACGATTCGCTGAAGGGCAGCATCGTCATGACGCAGCCGCTGCAGACGGAGTTCGTCCGCGAGGACCGGCCGCAGCCTTCACTCAGCGAAACGCCGGTGCGGATTGGCGCGCCCCCGATGCCGCGGACAGCCGGGACACCGGCTGATGCGCGTGCGCTCGCGCAGACACTCCACGACGCCGGAGTGGGCGTAGTCCTTCGTCCGAGCGCCGGCGAACACGGCACCGTCTTCGTTCTCGGGACCGACCGCGGCGACAACGCCGTGCCCTCGATGGTGCTTGCCGGCGAGCACTACAACATGATCGCGCGCATGCTCGAAAAAGGCGTCGGCGTGAAACTTCGCGTGGGCATCACGGCACGGTATCTCACGAGCGATCCGAACAGCTACAATGTCGTCGCCGAGTTGCCCGGCTCCGATCCGATCCTGCGAAACGAAGTCGTGCTTCTCGGCGCGCACCTGGATTCCTGGCATACGGGTACGGGAGCGAGCGACAACGCAGACGGAGCGGCGGCCGTGATGGAGGCGCTGCGGATCCTGAAGGCGGCCGGTCTGCAGCCCCGGCGCACCATTCGCGCCGCGCTCTGGAGCGGTGAGGAGGAGAACCTGCTCGGCTCGAAGGCGTACGTCGCCGAGCACCTGGCGGGCCCGGACAACGAACAGGCTCGCGAGCGTTTCTCCGTGTACTTCAACATCGATCCCGGCATGGGACCGATTTACGGCTGGTATTCCGAACAGAGTCCGGCCGCACGGGCACTGTTCGACCGATGGCTCGCCCCGCTCCGCGACCTCGACGCGCGGAAGAACGTCGCCGAAGGCATCACCAACACGGATCATCTCAGCTTCAAGGCGGTCGGCGTGCCCGGATTCACGCCAATTCAGGACTACACAACCTACGACGTCCGGACGCATCACACGAACGCCGACACGTACGAGCGGGTCCGCGAGCAGGATCTCAAACAGAACGCGGTGGTGCTGGCGTGGTTCGCGTACAACGCCGCCGCGATGAGCGAACGGTTTCCACGATGACTACACCACCTGATACGCCGAAGAGCTCGTTCGATATCGTCATGGAGCGTTTGCGTCAAAAGGACGCCGCGTCAGGCGCCGAGCAGAAGGCGCTCACTGATGAACAGCGGAAGAAAATCGCGGACGTCCGCAACATCTACGAGGCACAGGTCGCCGAACGGAAGATCATGCATCGCTCCGCGGTCGACGGGGTCTTCGATCCCCAGGTGCTCGAGGAACGTTCGCTCGAGCTTCGCCGGGACCTCGAACGCTTCGAGCGGGAGCGCGACGAGAAGATCTCCAGGATTCGCGACGGCCAGGCTTAGGCTCGAGGGAACGAACGCCAACGAGATCCAGACATCGGCCGTCTAAGCGTCCTGATATGCATCTACGGACCTGGCTCGATGATGCCGCGCGCGATGTCCGATTCGCGCTCAGGCTGCTCCGTCGTTCGCCTGCCTTTGCAATCGCGGCCGGTCTCACGCTCACCCTCGCTATTGCCGTAAATACGGCAGTCTTCACCGTCGTCGACGGTGTCCTCCTGAAGCCGCTGCCCTATCCGGAGCCCTCGAAGCTCGCGCTCGTGACGACTACGAGGCGCGCGGCGGGCATGGTCGAAACCGATCACGGGCAGACGGGAACTACGTGGCTGGCCATCCGCGATCACGCGACCACGATCGACACGGCCGCGTACTCGACGTGGCCTGCCGGCGTGAACATGACCGCCTCCGGACGGGCATCGTACGTCCAGCAGCAGCAAGTAGGTGCGGGCTTCTTCCGCGTGCTCGGGGTTCCACCGCTCGTCGGCCGCGAGTTTACGGAAGACGAGGACAGGCCTGGCGGGCCTGCCGCCGTCATCCTGAGCCACGAGTTATGGGCAGCTCTCTTCAACGAAGATCCGACGGTGATCGGCCGCTCGCTGATGCTCCGCGGGGAGGCCGCGACGATTGTCGGCGTCATGCCGTCAGGATTCCGCAGCGGCGCCGAAGCGGATCTCTGGACGCCGATTCGGCCTTCGACCACTGGAGCGGGCGAAGGGGAGAACTATCTCGTGCTCGCGCGCCTGCGCCCCGGGATCGAGTGGGCGCAAGCCGAGGCTGAGATCGAGCAGATCGGCGCGGAAGTCGCGCGCGCGCGCCCGCTTCCGGCCGGCGCCTCGATGAGTTTCTGGCTCGATCCGCTGCAGCGTGCCATGGCGGCCGACCTTCGAAGTCCCATCCTCCTGCTCTGGGCGGCAGTCGGCATGGGCCTGCTCATCGCATGTGTCAACCTCGCCGGCCTGCAGCTCGCCCGCACCGCGGCGCGCTCGCGCGAAATCGCGACGCGGATGGCGCTCGGAAGCGGACGTCTCGCGATGATCCAACAGCTCGTCATCGAGAGCGTCGTCCTCGCCGCACTTGGCTGGGTTGGGGGCATCGCGCTCGGCGGCGCCGCGCTGCAGGGACTCAAGAGCCTGGCGGCCGATGCGCTGGACATCTGGCAACCCGTTACGCTCGACGGTCGCGCGGCCGCGGCGGCTGGGATTCTCGCGTTCATAGCCAGTCTTCTCTTTGGCGTCGTGCCAGCGATTCACGCGACGCGGCTGAACGTCCAGGCGACGCTCGTCGACGCCGGTTCGCGCGCCATCGCGAGCGGCGGCAAATCGTGGCTGCGCCGGCTGCTCATCGTCGCGCAGGTGGCCCTTGGTGTCATGCTGCTCGTCGGCGCGGGCCTTCTCCTGCGCACGTTCGTCCACCTCCGCCAGCTGAATCCCGGATTCGAGCCGTCGGGTCTCGTGACGGCGAGCGTGTCGCTCCAGGACGCGCGCTACCGGACCGGCGAACGCGTGATACGCCTGGTCGACGAGACGCTCGCTCGGGTGACGCATGCGCCAGGGATCTCCGGCGCCGCAGTCTCGCTGGGATTGCCGTACGAGCGGCTCTTGAATCTCGGCTTCCGGCATCTCGACGGTCCGGAGGCGGCCGCGCCGCGTGGACGCATGACGAGCACGACCTATGTCGCGGGTGATTTCTTCGGTACCTTGCGGATTCCACTTCGGGCTGGCCGAGTCTTCGACGAGCACGATCACAAGGAGACCGCGGCCGTCGCGATCGTCAACGAGACGTTCGCGCGCCAATATCTTGGCGACCGAGCCCATGCCGTCGGACGACGGATTGCGTTGGCCGGAGCCGAACGCGAGATCGTCGGGATCGTGGGCGATGTGCAGGTGCGGCCAGGATGGGGCGACAACGGACCGTTGGCGTCAATGCCGCTTGTGTATATCCCGCTCGGCCAGGCCAACGACGCATTCCTGCGTCTCGTGCACGGGTGGTTCTCGGCCGCATTCATCGTGCGCGCGCAGAATGCGGCCGACGGGGTCGGCACGCTGCGACGCGCAATCGATGCTACGGATCCGCTGCTGCCTTTCGCGCGCGTGCGCAACATGGCACAAGTGCAGGAGGCGTCGCTCGCGCGGCAACGGTTTCTAATGGTGCTCGTCGGCAGCCTTGCGCTCGCGGCCGTGTTGCTGGCCGCGGTCGGGCTGCACGGACTCATCGCAACAACGGTCATCGAGCGGAGCCGCGAGATGGGAATCCGTGTCGCGCTCGGCGCCACGATGCCGCAGGCCATGCGATCGCTGACGCTCCCCGGGATCCTGCTTGCGGCTGGCGGCACCGTCGTCGGAATCCCTGCCTCATTCGCGTTCGTTCGACTGCTGAAACACTACCTGTGGGGTGTGTCATCGAGCGATCCCGTGACGTTCGTTTGCGTAGCAGCGCTGCTGCTCGTCGTCGCCGTGGTGGCGAGCGTGATTCCGGCGCTCCGCATCCTGCGTCTGGAACCTGCAGCGGTCTTGAGATAGAGAGTCAGTTGACCGCTTCGGCCGGCGTGCGTACCCTCCGCACGTCGCTGACGGGTTGAAGGATGACGTAGCTGACGAGAATCAGGACGAGCAGCACCAGCACGCCAATGCCCTGGCCGACCTGCGGCGGCAGCCCGATCACGTTGATGGTGAGCCGCGTCACGATCGCCCACAGCAGCGGACCGGTGATCGCCGAGAACCGGCCCACCATTCCGTAGAGGCCGTAGAACTCGCCGATGCGATCCGGCGGCGTCAACCGCAACATGTAGGGGCGGTCCGCAGCCCATACGCCGCCGAGTGCCACGCCTGCGGCGCAGGCGACGACGTAGAGCGTCGCGAGGGGCAGGCCGAAAATCCCGATCGCCGCGGCAAGCACGAACACGCCAACCCAGAGGTAGAGAACGTAGTTGAGCGTACGCTTGGGGCCCCATCGATCCACCAGCCAGCCCCACACGAACCCACCAATCACCGCGAACGTGATCGCGGTCATCATGATGAGCTTCCCTGTCTCTTCACCCTGATCGTGCGTGAGTCCGGTGTGCTCCGCCACGTTGATGGTGTAGAGCATCATGATGGAGATAACGGTGTTGATCGGGTCGGTGTAGAAGATCCGTCCCACCAGAAACCGCACGAGGCCCGGATATTCGCGGCCGGATCGGATCGTGCGAATCGTCTCGCCGGTCGATTCGCGGAGCATCCGGAGGCTGAACACCTCACGCGGATGCGGGTTTCCACGCTCCTTCACGAAAATGAAGCACGGAAGTGCGAACAGGAGGAACGTGATCGCGATCATCAGGAAGAGGAATGGCTTGTCGTCGGAGCCGAACGCGAAATCCATTCCCATCCCGATCGCGATGTACGATCCAAGGTAGCCCACGCCCACTCCGATGCCGCTGATTTTTCCGCGGTTCCCCTCGTGGCTCACTTCCGGGAGCATCGCATCATAGAACTGCAGCCCTGCCTGGTACGCCACGTTGGCAATTACGAAGAACAGCGACGTCAGGTAGAACCCGGCCCGGGCGAGCAGTGCGGTGAAGAACACGCAGATGACTGTGCTGACGACCAGGAACGGCATCCGGCGCCGCGCGCGATCGGTCATGGCTCCGAGCAGCGGCGAACTGACGAAGATGATCGACATGGAGATCGCCGTGATGGTCCCGTACACCGAATCGGCGCGCCCGGCGCCGACCGCGTCGCGGACCCACACGGAGAAGTACGCGGACACGACGCCCATGGAGAAAATCGTGTTCGCCAGGTCGTACAGAACCCAGCTCACGACCGCTCGCGCAGGGATCTGCCGGACGTCGTCCTGGTCGGCCATCGAGGGGGAGCCTACCACGCGGGCGTCAGTGATAGACGGTGCCGCCTTTCACCACGAGACGGACGCGGCGCAGCGCCGAGATATCGCGCGTCGGGTCGCCATCGACCGCAAGCAGATCGGCAAAGAGCCCCTGTTTCACTTCCCCGATCCGCCCGTCCATATGGAGCACGCGCGCGCCGATCGATGTCGCACTCGCGAGCGCCGCCAACGGCGACATCCCGTAGTCGACCATCATCTCGATCTCGCGCGCGTTGTCGCCATGCGTGAAGACGCCCACATCGCTGCCGCTCAGAATGGTCACGCCGGCGTCGAGTGCCGCCTTGAAACTCGCGCGCTTGCGCGTCACGCTCGCCGGCTCGGACCCCTCACCCTTCTTCCAGCCGGCATATTGGGCAGTTGCGTCGCCGGCGGCCAGTGTCGGGCACAGCGCCACCTTCTTCTCCACCATGAGCCGGAAGACGTCCGCCGTGCCGCCGTCGCCGTGCTCGATTGTCTCCACGCCAGCGAGGACCGCCCGACGCATGCCCTCTGGCGTCGAGGCATGTGCGACGACGGGACGGCCGCTGCTGCGCGCGGTCTCGACAATCGTCGCCAGCTCCTGCTGCGAGAACGTCGGCACCGTCTCGCCGCGCGCGCCCCACCTGTAGTCGGCGTACACCTTTACCCAGTCGGCGCCGTGGCCGATCTGATCCCGGACCACGCGGATCAACGAGTCGCCGTCCGCTTCTTCGGCGCCTTGCGGCACCCGCCACTCCAGTGAGTATCCCTTCGGACCGTAGCTCCCCGTCGCCACGATCGCGCGCGTCGACACGAGCATTCGAGGACCGGGGATGATTCCCTGCTCCACTGCCTGCTTCAGCTCGGCATCGGCGTAACCGGCGCCTTCGGTGCCCAGATCGCGGATCGTCGTGAAACCTGCGAGGAGCGTCGCACGCAGGTGGTTGACCGCTCGCGCCGTTCTCAGGCCGACCGACTCGTGGAGCACCTGGTCGTTCCACGACGTTTCGTTGTAGGGATGCAGCAGGACGTGGGAATGCCCTTCGATGAGGCCGGGGAGTACCGTCGCGCCCGGCAGATCGAGGGGCGTCGCGCCGGCAGCGTCGACCGAAGCAGCTGGCCCAACGGCCTGGATGCGATCTCCCTGCACGCGGACCGCCCAGCCTTCGTGAATGGCGCTTCCGTCGAAGACACGTGCGGGTCTCAGGAGCTGCGGCCCCGACGGCGCGGCCGGTGAAACGGGCGCTTGCGCACCGACAGCGGCGGCGACCAGCAGAACGGCGGCTGCGATCGCCGGCCGTCGCATTACTTCGGCATGCCGGACGGCGCCGGCACTTCCTTGTAATCCGCTGGAACGTCAAACAGCGATGGATCGGTGGACTCTTCGGTAATTTGAGTCACGACCGATCGCATCTCGTACCCCATCAGCTGCATCGACTGGCGAATGAGGATTCCTCCCTGCGCAACCTTGTCGAGACCCATGCTCGCCATCATGCTTCCCGCTCCGCGCTTCACGAGCTCGGCGTACTTCGCGTACTCGTGCGTCGTGCACGCGTCTCCCGTCATCGTCAACGCCGAGGGGAAATCGGGTGGGAGGCTCGCGCGCGCCTGCTCGGGGATCGGCAGCGGCATCTTCCAGTCGTAGCTGACCACGTCGCATTTGAGGCCAGCGACCGTCTCGCTCTGCCCCGTCGGCTTCACGGTGACTTCCGGGACGATGCCTGCCGCCTTCATCTGCGCGGCTGCAGCGTCGATCGTGCCTTTCCAGTAGGTCTTGTTCTGCGGATCCATCACGTAGAGCGTGCCATCGGGCTTCGCGATGTTTACCGACCCGGCGGCCTGACCCATCGCCGCCTGGGTGAACTCCATTCGCGCGCCCTTGTCGCCGATGATGTACACCATCTCACTGTTTCCGTTTGGCAGCATCTGTTTCATCATCTGCTCGCCCATCATCGCGAGCATCGGGTTGGGCGGCGGCGGGGCCGTCTCGGACTTCTTCATTTCCATCCGCATCGTATATTTCAACTCCGCGCGGAGCGGCGCGGAGATCACAAGCACGAGGGAC
This sequence comes from Acidobacteriota bacterium, assembly GCA_046735635.1. Classification (GTDB taxonomy): domain Bacteria; phylum Acidobacteriota; class Vicinamibacteria; order Vicinamibacterales; family 2-12-FULL-66-21; genus JALZOC01. The sequence goes on from JBKPTT010000147.1 coordinate 15,600, forward strand.
AACGCCGTCAGCGCCTTTCTCATTCAGACCTCCGCCGCGATTGTACAGGATTCGTCATCGGAGCGACGCAAGCTCCGCGATTATCCCGTCCGTCTCTTTCCGCAGCGCCGTGTACCGTTTCACGGCGTCGCGGCCGATCTTCTGATCGGATCCCGCCGTCATGGTTGCCAGGTAGCGGATGTGCTCCTGGAGGCCCGGCTTGCCGTAGCGCACGGGTTCAGAAAGGAGCCTGGCGGCGATTGCATCGAGCGCCTTCAGTTTCGAGGGATCACCGCCGCTGCTGCCGAGATCGGACCGGAGTCGACGAACATCGACCAGCGCAGCCGTCGCATCGTCGAGAAGCTGACGGACGCGCACGTTGTGCTGGTATTGCTCGCTGAGATCCTCCGGAGTCACGCCGTCGGCAGCGACGTTGGGATCGATCAGCACGTTGAACGGTTGCGTCTGCGTGATCGCTCCGATTCTCACCCGCGCCTGGTAGCTGCCCGGCGGCATGACGAGGCCCGTCTGATCCCGGACGTCCCACACGAACCGGTTCATTCCTTCCACTTTCGTCACGCGGGGAATGAACGCCGCGCGCCCACGCCCCGCAGGGGTCGCGTCAGGATCGGCAGGTTCCGCCGTGCCTGCGCGCTCGCGGCGCGGCTGCGGAGTATCCGCGCCAACGCTGCTGTAAGAGCGAACCAGCTTCCCGCTCGAATCCAGGATGTCGATCGTGAGGGGACCAGCCGTTGTCGAGGGCAGGAAGTAATCGATGTTCGGGCCGAGGATGGCAGGCGCCACGCGCGTACGGTAGCCGTCACGCGGTTCGAACAGTCGAAGATCTGAGGTGCTCGTCTCGGGCGTGAGCTGATGCAGCGGTGTGATGTCGTCAAGAATCCAGAACGCACGTCCCTGGGTCGAGACAACCAGGTCGTTGCGATGGACCTTGATGTCGGTAATCGGAACGTTGGGAAGGTTCAACTGGAATGGCTGCCAGCGTACGCCGTTGTCGAACGAGATGTACATGCCGAACTCGGTACCCGCGAACAGAAGCCCCTCGCGATCCGGGTCCTCGCGAACGACACGGGTCGGGGTGTCAGCGGGAATCCCGTTCGTACCGTCGGTGAGCCGCTTCCACGTCTTGCCGTAATCGTCGGTCTTGTAGATGTAGGGACGATAGTCGCCCAACAGGTAGCGGTAGGCGGCGTAGTACGCCGAGCCCTTTCTGTGCGGAGACGCTTCGATGTACTGGACGCGCCCGCCCGGGTCCATGTCGGGCGGCGTCACGTTCGTCCACGATCGCCCGTTGTCGCGCGTGACAAAAAAGGGCCCATCGTTTGCTCCCGTCCAGATGACGCCGGGCTCGAGCGGTGACTCGGTGATCGCATAGAGCGTGCTGTAGAACTCCTCGCCGGTTACGTCACGCGTGATCGGCTCGCCGCTCGCGCCCTGGCAGCATGCGGGGTGCGCGGTCAGATCGGGAGAAATCGTTTCCCACGTGACGCCCTTGTCGCGCGTGCGATGCACGAACTGCGAACCGTAATAGAGCACGTCCGGATCGTGCGGCGACACCGCCATCGGCGAAACGCGCTGCATCCGATAAATCAGCTCGCTCGCGGGATTTCCGTACAACGACTGCGCGCCGATCCAATAGTTCTTCTCCTGGCCAGTCTTGAGGTTCATCACGCTGTACTGGCCCTTGCACGACCCGTAGACGATGTCGGGGTTGCGAGGATGCGGAATGATGGGCCCCGTCTCGCAACCCGGACCGCCGCGCCAGTCGTCGCGTGAGAATGGATCGGCCTGGCTGCTGATGATCACCGTCGAGTCGTCCTGCTGCGCGCCGTAGAGGCGGTAAGGAAACTGTTCGTCGACCCACACTCCGTAGAACTCGCCCGTTACCTGGTTCAGCTGCGACGACCACGTGCGGCCGCCGTCCAACGAGACGTTGGCGCCGCCATCGTTCGACTGGATCATCACGTTGCCGTCCTTCGGGCTGATCCAGATGTCGTGGTTGTCGCCGTGCGGCGTTCGCATTTGCGTGAACGTCTTGCCCGCGTCGACAGATTTGAAAAAGCTCTCCGCTCCGGCGTAGACGACGTCGCCGTTGGTGGGGTCCGCGCCCAGCGTCGTGTAATAGAACGGCCGCTGAATCAGCGACGGTTGCGTGTTGACGAGCGTCCACGTCTCCCCTGCATCGTCCGATCGATAAAAACCGCCGCCGGGCTTTGCCTCCACCAGCGCGTAAATGCGGTCGGGTTTCGCGTTCGTGACGGCAAGGTTGGCCTTGCCGATCAGATCGGTTGGGAGGCCCGAGGAGATTTTCGAAAATGTGTCGCCGCCGTCGGCGCTCTTATAGAATCCCCCGTCGCGCGACCCGCTGATAATCGTCCACGGCTTGCGCTCGAGACGCGACATCCATGCATACACAACACGCGGGTTGCCGGGCTGAAGTTCGACATCCATCGCCCCGACGCCGTCGTTGACGTAGAGCACCTTCCGCCAGGTCTTGCCCCCATCGGCCGTCTTGAAGACGCCACGCTGGGTGTTACGCTTGAACGCATCGCCGTACGCCGCCACCCAGACCACCTCGGGATTCGCGGGATGTATGCGCACCGCGCCAATCTGTCCCGCTTCGGGCAGTCCCACGAACTGCCACGTTGTTCCGCCGTCCACCGATTTGTAAACACCGCGGCCGGTCGACACGTTGCTGCGCATGCCGTCGGATCCAGTTCCTACATAAATGATGTTGGGATCCGAGCCGGCAACGGCAATCGAGCCCATCGATCCGACCGGAATCTGCCCGTCCGCGATGGGCGTCCAGGTTCCGCCACCGTCAACGGTTCGAAACAATCCTCCGCTCGCCACACCCATGTAGAAAGTGCGCGGCTGTGAGGGAACGCCCGTGACAGTCGTGACCCGCCCCCCGCGGCTGGGCCCCACGAGCCGGTACTTCATGCCTTTGAAAAATCGCGGATCGATCCTGCCGTTCGTCTGCGTATACGAGCGTGCGACCTGCGCACACGGATACGCAAGGGCAGCCGCAACGAAGACCATGATGAAGAGGAAGCGTGACCGCCGCATCGCGGCCGATTGTACGCAATTCGCCAATCGGCATAAATCAGCAATCAACAATCGAAAATCAGCATTTCAGCGTCAGACACGAGGGTGCATGCCGAAATGCCAGCGGAGCTTTGCAAGCGGATCGCGATGGCAGCGTTCGGCGGCGACCGTAACGGCCTCGACTACCGCTTCGCGCGTGAGCGGCTTGCGG
>JBKPTT010000148.1:0-8676 GCA_046735635.1 Acidobacteriota bacterium
CGCAGGCGGCCCGCGCCACCGCCGCCGTCGAGCGGAGCGACCTCCTCCAGCTAATTGCCCGTCAGCTGCTCGTCGCGAGCCGGGGTGGCCGTGCGCGGCTGCGGCGGTGGCTGGAGGCGCGCGGGGGCATTGCGCCGACACCGGTGCCCCCGTGGTTGCTGAGAGAGTGGCTCACCGAGCGGGTCGCGCTCGTCGGCGACTCGGCGGCCCTGCCCCTTGTCGTCGAGGCCCTCTGCCTCGTCCCGGAGCCTGTGCGCCACGCGGTGGTCACCGAGACCTGTTTCACGGCCGTGGGGTGGTCGAGTCGCGCCTGGGCGAGCTCAAGTGTGTTGGTCGATCGCGAGGGAAACCGGAAGCCGCGACTCGTCATGTTGGGCCCGGCCAGCGATGTGGGCACAGTCCTCCACGAAGTGGGCCACGGCTGGCATAGCCCGCTGTGCGAGGAGCCGGTCCCCCTCGGCTCTACGCGTGGTGTGGAGCAGCTCCTGGCCCTGGCGGCGCGCGACGGGTGGCGCGCCCGCGCGGATGCCATGGTCGCGCGCGGCGAGCGGCTGGCCGATGGGTGCATGTTTGCCTGGCTGGCGCGGCCGACTCGCGGTGAGGCACGACATCCGGCGTCTGATTCGCCGCTGGACCGATACGCCGCTCCTCGACGCGATCCTCCTCTAGCCATGTCTCCCTCTTCCCCCAGACCCCAAGTCCGTGCAGAATCCGCACGTGCGCTTTGTAGAGGGTGCGGCGGGTCATTGGTCGGGCGCCAGCGGGTGGCGTGCTCGTCCCGGTTTCCGCCTCTGGTGAGCCGACAGCGGACGGCCGAGGCCCGGCGGCAGCGCGACGCGGAGATCCGGGCGCTGCTCGAGGCGGCACTGGAAAAGGTGAAGGAGGATCCGTGATGGAGCGACGCGCCTTCCTAGCGCTGGTCCCAGGTGGCCTCCTCGCCGTGCCGCTCGCCGCCGAGGCGCAGCAGGCTGGGAAGGTGTACCGGATCGGCTACCTCGGTGGGACAGGATCGGCGGCGATGGCGCGCCCAATGGCTGCATTCCGGGAGGGCCTGCGGGAGTTGGGGTGGATTGAGGGACAGCGCGTTGTCATCGACGAGCGCTGGGCGGACGGCAGAGCGGATTGGTTGCCGCGCCTCGCCGCTGAGTTGGTCGCCCTGAAGACAGATGTCATCGTCACCCAAGGATCGCCGGCCACGCGTGCAGCCAAGAGTGCGACCGCGACGATCCCGATCGTCATGGTCAACACGACCGATCCGGTCGGCCAGGGGTTCATCGCCAGCCTGAGCCGACCGGGCGGAAACATCACTGGGTCTGCCGACTTCGCCGGGGAACTGAGCACCAAGCGGCTGGAACTGCTCAAAGAGACGCTCCCCAAGCTCTCTCGAGTCGCAGTACTCTTTGATCCGGCGCATCCCGCGCATGCTGTGGAGGTCAGAACGACGCAGGAGGCGGCGCAAGTCCTGGGCACCAGACTCGAACTTGCCGAGGCAACCGTCTCTGGGGATTTCCCGGGCGCCTTCGCGAGGATTCTCCGCGCCCAGGCCGACGCGCTCATCGTACTCGAAGGGTTCGCCAACTCCGAGAATCGGTCGTTGATCGTGGAATTCACCAGGACGAATCGGCTGCCGGTCATGTCCGGTGCGATCGGGCTCACACAGGCGGGAGGGCTGATCAGCTACGGGCCAGATGTCCTGGATATGTATCGACGCGCGGCGAGCTATGTAGACCGTCTCCTGCGAGGGGCGAAGCCGTCGGATCTGCCCGTCGAGCAACCGACCAAGCTGCTGCTCGTGTTCAACCTCAAGACTGCCAAGGCGCTCGGCCTGACGATCCCGCCGTCGCTCCTGGCGCGGGCGGATCAGGTGATCGAGTGATGGACCGCCGCGCGTTCCTTGCTGGTGCTGCCGCGCTGCTCGCCGCGCCGCTCGGGGTCGAGGCGCAGCAGAAACAGGCGAACCGTGTTGTAATCCTGACGCTCAACCCCCGCTCAGGAACGGCGGCGGCCATGGTTGATACCCTCCGGCAAGAGTTACGAGAGCTCGGGCACCAGGAGGATAAGAATCTCGTCCTTCAGTATCGATTTGCCGACGGGAATCGCGATCTTCTTCACGCCTCGGCTCTCGAGTTGGTGAAGGCTCAGCCGGCGGTGATCGTGACCTTCGGCACGCCGGCGACGGTCGTGGCTAAAAACACGATGCCGACAGTGCCGATCGTCTTCGTCGGCGTCGGCGACCCCATCGGCTCCGGGTTCGCCGACAGTCTCGCCCGACCCGGGGGCAGACTCACCGGATTTTCCTTCGTCGGGCCTGAGCTGGCGGCCAAGAATCTCGAGTTCCTCAAGCTGGCCGTCCCGAAGGCGTCGAGCATCGGAGTCCTAGTCGCGGGCGATCCGGAGGCGCCCCTCACGCGAGCTGTGTGGAGTTCGCTGGAGCAGGGAGCTCGTGCCCTCCACGTGACGCTCCATCGATTCCAGATTCAGAGCGCAGCGGAACAACTCGAAGGAGCGCTAGGGGCCATGGTAGCTCTACGCCCTGATGCTCTCCTCATCCTGAACGACCCCCTATTCTTTGTTCACCGCGCGCAGATCCTGTCAGCGGCCGATCGGCTCCGCCTTCCTACGATGTTCCAGACGACGCAATACGCCTTGGAAGGAGCTTTGCTCGCCTACGCGCCGGATTACGCCGACCAAGGGAAGCGCGCGGCGCGGTACGTTGACAAGATTTTGAAGGGGACAAACCCTGGCAATCTGCCGATCGAGCAACCCACGAAGTTCGAGCTGGTTATCAACCTGAAGACCGCGAAGGCCCTCGGGCTGACGATCCCGCCGTCGCTGCTGGCGCGGGCGGAGCAGGTGATCGAGTGATGGACCGGCGGGGGTTCCTTGCTGGTGCTGCCGCGCTCCTCGCCGCGCCGGTCGCGGCCGAAAAACAGAGGCCGCCGCACTGTGTCGCATTCCTGACGCTCAAGCCCCGCCTCCGAATGTCGTCGGTGTTGTCCCTTTTCCTCGCGATGTGGCTCGTAGGTTGTGGCGGGACGTACCCGCTGGGACCGGCGTCGGCGCCGCCGCCGCTGGTCGCTCGAGTCCACCCGGACTTTTGGAGCGCGGTCGCGGCACTGGATTTTGACAGTGGCGAACGGCTCGCCGCCAGCGCGTCACAAGTCGAGTTCCTCGCGGCGTTACGGGATGTCGCGGAGGAACGCCTTGTGGAGGGTCAGATGAGGTTGCTCGCACTGGCGCGCTCCGACGATCCGACCGTCGCCAAGCGGTCGACCGCGCTGCTGCGCTCCATCCTTCACGAGCGCCCATCGTGGGCAATCGTGTCCTTCGCGCCGCCCGATTTGCGTGCGCTTATTCGGGCATGGCGGGACATGTCGAGCGCGGAATCCTGGACGTTTCCTCCCCACCCCGTGACACACCGGCTTCAGCATCGGAACGAAGCGCCCCTGGTCCCCGTCACCGTTAATGGGCGGCGGACCGCGTTCGTCCTCGACACGGGCGCACTGATAACGGTGCTCAGCTCCCGCTTCGCCTCTGATATCGGCGTCTCGTCAGTGGTGGCGATGGGTATCCAGGACGTCCATGGCATCGCCATCCAGTCCTCGCTGGCAAGGGCCGACATCGATCTGGGTGGCATTCGCATCCAGGGGCACCCCGTGGCCGTGCTCGACCTGGGGATGCTCGAATTCCCGACGGGCCTGCCCGCGGAAGGCGCACGCCCGTCCCCCGTAAAGTTGGACGGCGTCTTGGGTTGGAACGCGATTCGCGAGCTCCGCATCACCCTCGACAACGATCGCAGCGCACTACTGCTGGAGCAGCCCCGGCGCCGAGCGACTTCAAGCAGTGAATTCGTCTGGGTCGCCAAGCCCTTCGTCCGCGCCCGGGCCGGGAACGGCCTTCCCCTCGCTCTATACCTGGACACTGCAGCGCAAAGGTCGGTCATCGCTTCGGCGCTGGCTGCGGCAGCCGGGTTTCGCGATGGGCGGGATGAGGCGATCCTGCTGACGGGCCCCGGTGGCACACGGCGGGTCGAGGCCATCATGTACGCGGGTGCCCTCCTTCACGTAGGAGGCGCGCGGGTACGATTCCGCAAACTGCTGGCCCGTCCCCTGCTGGAGCCCATCGACGGTGTACTCGGAAGCGACGCGCTGACACGCGGTCGCGTGGTGATCGACTTCCAGGCGGGCGAGTTCTCCGTCTCGGGAGCGCGCTGAGAGCCTCGGCGCCCACGCCAATCGACCGGAATCCTTGACACGGTGAACGATACTTCACTAACATGAGTCCGACATCAAGACAGCTGGGCATGCGACTGAAAGTGACGCGTACGAAGCGAGGGATGAGCCAGGCGGCACTAGCCGCCAAGGCCGGCATCACTCGAGAGTACGTGAACAAGCTCGAGGCGGGGAGGTACGACCCGACCGTGGGCGTTCTCCAGCGGCTCGCCAAGGCCCTCGGCGTGCCAGTGACGGAACTGCTGGAGTAGCACCACCGACATGGAAATTATCGCTGGCATTATCGCGGCCCTGCTGTTCTTCCTCGCCGAGTCCGTCCGCGTGGACACGTTTCGCGGTTCACCCTGAATGCCCGCGCCCTCTCTCGGATGAACCAGCAGGGCAGAGCGGAGTTCGAGCGCCGATCCGCCTCGAGATGGCCGCGCTGCCCGCTGTGCTCATCCACGAGAGTGGCGCATGGATGAGCGTGCATGTCCACAAGAACCCTGGGCTAAGGTATTCAAGTGGTGTTGGTATGACCGACGTGGAGCGCGATGCGTTTTGGCGTGTGATGAGCAAGAGTCTGGTGGATGCAGCGCCCGTCGGCAACAAGCCTCAAGTGAGCCTGGTCTGGCTGGACACAACCGATCTACCGCACTGGACTGCACTCTCCTTTATCTACCGTCAGGACGATCTTCGAGGGACGACGATTTGGACCTCACTGACGTTCTTTTCGGAAACCCACATGGTCGTAGTGGCGCACGGTGGTACGCCCCCGAATGAGGAAGCCGGCCTAGATGGCTTGGATCTCGTGGGCCCTACCTTCCGATTCGAGTAGGAGCCCGATGATCGCCGCGATCTACGCGCGCACGGGCAAGGAGTGACCCCATGGCCGTCAAGCGAGTCCGGAATCACGGGAAGTGGGTCTGGCAAGCGCGCGTCTCGTATCGCGGGCGCCGGCGGGCGGCGGTGCGCGACAGCAAGGACGCGGCGCTCGACGCCGAGCGTGAGCTCCGCCGGGCGCTGAAGGCCGAGGCCGTGCAGGCCGAGCAGGCGGCGGCGCGGCCGGCCACGCTCTGCCAGCTCCTCGAGTTCCTACGCCCTCGACATGGCGGTGCGCGGGAAGGGGGAAGAGAGCGTTCGAGCGGGTGGACTACACCCGCCGCTCGATCGAGGCCCTGATGCCCGACCTCCTCGCCAAGCCGGTGAGCGCGATCGCGGACGCGGACCTGTTCGCGTATCGCAACCGGCGGGCGCGCGAGGGCAGCACCGTCTATCAGGTTGTCGCCGGCCAGCGTGTCAAGGTCCGGGTGCCGACCAAGCCGTCGACGATCAACCGGGACCTTCGCACGCTCCGCGCCGCGCTCAAGAAGGCCCGGCCCGAGTATCGCTTCCCGGCGGGCGCCTTCTTCCCGGAGGACGAGACGCGCGTGCGATGGCTGCGACCCGAGGAGGAGATCCTCGTCTTCGAGCCCATGCCGTCCCCCTTCCGGGAGATGGCGAAGCTGGCGGCGCTCACGCTGATGCGCCAGGGCGAGATCCGGCAGCTTCGGCGGGAGGACGTCCACCTCGAGCAGGGCGTGATCTTGTTGCCTCGGGCGAAGGCCGGCGCCCGCCCCGTGATGCTCTCTGAGAGCGCTAGAAAGCTCCTCCAGGCGCAGATCGCGGGTCAGGACGGGCCGTGGGTCTTCCCCACGCCGCACGGCCGCCCGCACAGCCGCGAGCAGGTCGGCAAGGCCTTTCGCCGGGCCGCGCGGGGCGCGGGCCTGAAAACTTTCGCTTCCACGACCTCCGGCACCATGGCGCCACGATGGCGCTCAACAAGGGCTTCACCGCGCCCATCGTGATGGCGCTCGGCGGCTGGAAGACGGAGCGCATGATGCGGCGCTACGCGGCGGTCACCGACGCGACCCTCCGCGCCGCGGCGGAGGCCGTCAGTGGCCGCGAAAATGGCAGCGCGCGCTGGCAGCAAACGCGTAACTCCGCGCCAGCACAGACCCTTTCAAGGTCGAGATCGCGGGTTCGAATCCCCCCGGGGTCACCAAGGCTCTAGCAAGCACCGTCCCTCGAATCGGCTGCATCCGATCCGCATGCCGTAGAAGCGCCCGCGCTCGTCCTCGTCGGGGGTGAACGTCAGCCGCCCGACCAGCAGCTTGCGGATCATCTGGCGGGCCTGGGCGGGGTGTCCGCGGAGTGCAATCCCTCGGTCGTGATCATGGACCTCTCGCGCGTCACGGACGGCTTGGGCCAAAGTTTGGCCGGCGTGCTCGGCTCCCCTTGTGTTCTCAGCAGTTAGGAACTGGACACTCGGCGGAAGTATCGCCGCGCTCTGGATGACCGAGGTCGGGGCCGAGGTTGTGATGAGAACCAGCAAGCCTAGAGCGCAAGGTGAGTTCCTCCTCCGCGAGGGTTGTGGGTCTCCTTGCTTCGGGGCTACGGCACGCCATCGTAGCTCGGGCGGCCGCGAATGTAGGAGCTAGGTCTCCCTTCAGGACCGCGGGATCATCACGCTGAGGGCGGGCGAGCGGGGCCGCATGCATCTGCCGATCGTTCAGCACACGGCGCTCGCAATGGCGGAGTCGTAAAAATATTGATTATATGACCTTATACTTGAGGACCGTGGAGAACCGGAGAGATATGGCTTACCTTTGAGTTAGCCTTGAACCAGCTTTATACTCTCGTCGCCGTTCCTAATCTGCCCATACAGAGGAGAACGCCGATGCGGCACTGGCTATCAGCGCTCACAGCTTTGGCTACCCTTGCTGGCTCCGCCCTCCCCGCGGTCGCCGCTGACGCAAGCCTGACCGCCGCGCCGACAACTCCTACTGAAGATCTCCCGGTGCCACCAGACTTTTCGTTCAGCGTTGGGACACGCGCTTGGTGGACGAGTGGCTATTCGGAGTTTAGTTACAGCTTCCCAAATCCACACATCAATCCACTGTCCGAACTTCGCTGGCGAGGCGTTGATGCACTAATTCCAGAAGTCAACGCTGACTTCTCATGGAAGCTTCTCGTGTTACGAGCCGCAGTGGGGTGGAGCAAGAGCGAGCAAGGGGTCCTGATCGACGAGGACTTTCTCCTCGATGACCACCATGGCCGCGTCTCTGTTTCCCGATCTAGCGTCGAGAGCGACATTTTCTACGTCAACGGCGATGTCGGCATTCGCGCTTACCGTTGGCTCAGCAAGGATGGGCGTCTCGGGTTTTTTGACTTCTTAGGAGGCTATCAATACTGGCGCGAAAAGTACGAAGGCTTTGGGCTTACAGGCAATGCGTCGCCGCCTCTCGGGCTGCCGGTGGCACCGCAAAGCAGTAGAGTTTTCACAGACGAGTTCACTTGGCAGAGCATCCGCATTGGAGCCCGGTACCAGGTTCCTTTTCCGAAGGGCTTTGGCTTCAAGGCGGAGGCGATGTTTATCCCTTGGTCGAAGTTCGAACTTGAGGACATTCATCATTTGAGGACTAGCGGGAATGGCGCTCTCCGTCAGGACCCGAGCCTTCGCGCGACAGCGGAGGGAGGGTTCGGGGTTCAGGCAGAGGGAGCGATCACCTATACGATCGGGAAAGGGTTTTCCGTGGAGGGTGGCTTTCGCTACTCGAGGCTCGCGTCGGGGGAGGGCGACATAGATATTCGGCTTTTGACCGGCACGCAGACATTGAAGTTTGAAGGTGCCAAGACGGAGCGCTACGGCCCATTTGTCGGCCTTCAGTATCGTTTCTGAATGAAACTCCTCTATTTGGGGGTAACAGTCGTACTCGCCGTGTCCTTGGCCGGGTGCGCCGACCGCATCGTGACGCTTCGATACACACCACCGCCTGCGATCCCGGCGACGGGGCCCGAACTGGTCATCATGCCCATCGTGGACAACCGCGGGAAGGAGGGTGACCAAGGCGATGTGCGTCGTGTCGGCGGCCTGTATGGCGGCTACGGGAACCGCTGGGCCAAGGTCATGATGACGGAGCCTTGGCCCCCGCGCCTCATTCAGGCGCTCGTCGCTGAGTTTCGAGGCGCGGGCATCGACGCTCGCAGCGCCGAGGGAATTCCACCTGACCAACTCTTAACCCTCCCCCGGCTCGAGACCGAAGTTCGCAACTTTTCGACCGAGGCGCGCTGGGGTCGGGAGGCTCATATCGGGGCAATCATTCGTCTCAGGGATGGGAAGGGGCGCGGCCTAGTCGAGAAGAAGATCGAAGCACGGGATTCCGGTTATAACCGCAAGCCCGACGAAATAGATCTGTTCGAGGTGATGCTCAATGCGGCGTTCGCTCAGTTCGTCGCATCGGTCACCGGTGATCGTGAGATTCGAGCTGCGCTGGCCACCCTCCCTCAGGCAGGAAATGTCGCCGCTCGGCGAGCTGACTCCACGCTGGACCCACCCGCTCAGTCGGCACCGCGTTCCGGGCCAGCCCCAGCGCCGACTCAGTTCACGCCGTCTTCCATCACAACGCCGACCGCACCAGTGAGG
>JBKPTT010000149.1:0-58845 GCA_046735635.1 Acidobacteriota bacterium
GCGGCCGCGACGCGTTCGCTGAAGAGCGTCGCCGCGATCGGCACGCCCGCGCCGAGCGCCTTGCCGATCGTCATCAGGTCGGGCTGCAGCCCGAGCGCCGTCGAGCAGAACGCCCGGCCTGTCCTGCCGAGACCGCACTGCACTTCATCTGCAATGAGCAGCGCGCCCGTGCGCTTGCACGCGGTCGAAATGGCCGAGGCCATCTCCATGCCGATCGGCCGGACGCCGCCTTCGCCCTGTATCGGCTCGACGATGACCGCGGCCGTATTTTCTGTGACCGCGTCGTCCAGGGCTGCGACGTCCCCGGCGGCAACGAACGTCACCGGTCCGAGGAGCGGCTGGAACGGTGCGCGGTAATGGTCGTCCCACGTGACCGACAGCGCGCCCATCGTCCGGCCGTGAAACGAATGCTCGAACGCGACGAAGGCGGCGCGCGGCTGGGCCTGCGCGTGCCAGTAGCGGCGTGCGAATTTCAGGCTCGCCTCGACTGCTTCGGCTCCGCTGTTGCAAAAGAACGCTCGTGGCAGCCCCGAGAGCTCGGCGAGTCGCGATGCGAGCTCCCCCTGAAGAGGGTGAAAGAAGAGGTTCGAGGTGTGCAGGAGCTGCTGCGCCTGATCCGCGATTGCCGCGGCAAGCCGGGGATGCGCATGTCCGAGTGCGGCGACGCCGATCCCTGACAGCAGGTCCAGATAACTGCGGCCGTCCGCGTCGAACAGACGGCACCCGCGGCCACGCTCGAACACGATGGAGCTGCGCCGGTACACCTGGAGGAGGTGTTCTTTCTCAATGGAGATGACGTCGGTCGCTGTTGTCATGTCTGGCTCTCGCATGCGGGGCTAAAGCCCCGCCCTACAGGTGGCCGCGATTCGCGTCCCAGGTGCCGTCCCGAACTCGGTGACGGCGCGCCCCGATACGATCGCCACCTCTTTGACGCCGCCGTCGAGCGCCCGCCGGCACGCTGCGAGCTTCGCGATCATTCCGGAATGCGCCGTGCCCGACGCAATCATCGCGTCCATGTCTGCTGCGGTCAGCTCCTCAATCGTCCGTCCATCAGCGTCAAGCACGCCGGCGGTGTTTCCGGCAATAGTCAGCCGGTCCGCACCAAGCGCCGCCGCGAGATGTCCGGCGAGCGTATCGGCATTGACGTTGAGCAGCTCACCCGCCGCAGTGATGCCAATGCTGGCGACCACCGGGATGTATCCAAGCCGCGTCAAGTCGTTCAGCAGGGACACGTCGATGTCGTCGGGCTGCCCGACAAGCCCGAGATCCACCTTGTCCCCGGCGACAGTCGCGAACAGGCCGGCGCGGGTCGATTTCCCGATAAATGCGTCCGCTCCCGTGAGCCCGACGGCGCGTCCCCCCGCTGCGCAGATCGCGGCAACCAGCGCGGTGTTGTTTCGGCCGGCGAGCACGACCACAGCCGCGTCGAGCGCGGCGGCATCTGTGACCCGCAGCCCGTCGACGAACCGCGGTTCACCGCCTCGCGCGCGCAACTCGGCATCGATCGCGCGTCCTCCGCCGTGCACCACGACGACCGGCCGACTCGATGCGGCATGCACGATGGCCTCTGCGCCGCGGCACACGTCTGCCGGATTCTCGAGCAGCTCTCCGCCAAACTTCAGCACGTCAACCATCAGTCGAGCCCTGTCGCTTCGTCGAATCCGAACACCACGTTGAAGTTCTGAATCGCCTGTCCTGCGGCTCCCTTTACGAGGTTGTCGATGCACGCGACCATCACCAGTTGTGAATCGCGCACTCTCCAACCGATGTCGCAGAAATTCGTGTGCGCGACGTGCTTGATTTCGGGCAGATCGCCGCCCGTGAGCCGCACGAATGGCGACGAGGCGTAGGCCGAAGTGAGGGCCTTTTCCACGGCATCGACCTCAATGCCTGGCCGCAGACGCGCGTAAATGGTCTCGAGAATGCCGCGATCCAGCGGCACCAGGTGCGGCACGAAGGTCACGTCGGTGCCAAGCTCCTGCTCGATCTCCGCGGCATGCCTGTGTGCGAAAACGCCGTACGCAGAGATGCTGCCGTGGCACTCCGAAAAATGGGTTCGCTCGGTCGGCGTCTTGCCCGCGCCCGACACGCCGGACTTCGCGTCGATCACGATGCCAGGCTCGAGCAACCCGGCGCACACCAGCGGTTGAAGCGACAGAACCGCTGCCGTCGGATAACAGCCCGGACACGCGATCAGCTTCGAATCGGCGAGCTCGCGCCGCCTCCGCTCGGTCAGTCCGTACACAGCCGGCGTTGCAGTCGGCGTATGCGGATACCAGCGCCGGCGCTGCTCTGGATCGCGCAGCCGGAATGCGCCCGACAGGTCGAACACCCGCGGTCCGCGCTCCGACAGCGAAGGAGCAATCTCGGCCGCAAGGGCGTCGGGCAGCGCGAGGAACACCGCATCCGTGCCGGACGCGAGTTTCTCGACATCGAGCGGCTCGACCGGCGCATCCCATATCCGCGCGAGCGCCGGCAGTCGCTTCGATTCGGACGCGCTCGAAGCCATTGCGAAGCGCAGCTCGACGTGCGGATGCCGCGCCATCCGGCGCAGCAGCTCCAGGCCGGCGTACCCGGTCGCTCCGGCGACCCCCACACGGACTGGAGAATACTTATGCATCAGAACGTTTAGTTATACAAGCTTTGAGCCAGTGGATCAAGCGGTAAGTCACTGAATTTTGGCGTGGCGCCGCCGTATAACACTGTATACTTACGTGTTGGCTCTGCATAAATATGAAATCCTATCGGCAGTCAGCCATTCTCGAAATCGTGGATCGCGAAGCGATTACGAGTCAGGAACAGCTCCGCGAGCGGCTTCGCGGCCAGGGGATCGATGCCACACAGGCGACCCTGTCGCGCGACATTCGCGACCTCGGCTTGATCAAACGCGCGGCTGATGGGGCATACCGACGCGCAGCGTCTGCCTCGTCGTCGGTCGATCCGGAAGAGGAGTGTCGTTCGGCAGTGGACGACTACCTCCGCCGCTACGACGTGGTCGATCAGCTGGTGGTGCTGAAGACGGATGCCGGTCAGGCGCAGCCGCTCGCGGTCGCGATCGATCGCGCCGGCCTCACCGAGGTCGTCGGCACGATCGCGGGAGACGACACGATTCTTGTCATCTGCCGGAGCGCACCCGACGCAGCCGTGCTCTCGCGTCGGCTTGATCAATGGCGAACGGCCTAACCGGGTTCTACAGGGTTCGACGGGGTTCTACGAGGTTCCGAGGTGGACATGCGAATCGTGCTGGCGTATTCGGGCGGGCTCGACACGACGGTGGCGATCCGGTGGCTCGCGGAGAAGTACAACGCCGAGATCATTACCGTGACGCTCGACCTCGGGCAGGCAGAGGAGCTGACGAATGTCCGCGAGAGGGCGCTCGCGATTGGCGCGCTGCGCGCACACGTCATCGATGCACGCGAGGAGTTTGCGCGCGACTACGTGCTTCCCGCGCTGCAGGCACGGGCGATGTACGAGGAACGCTATCCGCTCGCGTCCGCGCTCGGCCGTCCGCTCATTGCGAAACACCTCGTCGCGGTGGCGCGCATGGAAGGGGCAGATGCCGTCGCCCACGGCTGTACAGGAAAAGACAACGACCAGATAGGACTTGACGTGTCGATTCACGCGGTCGATCCCGACATGCGGCTGATTGCGCCGGCCCGCGAGTGGAACATGAGCCGCAGCGACGAGATTGAATACGCGCGTGTCAGGAACATTTCCGTTCCCGTGACGACGGCGAGCCCGTACAGCATCGATTCGAATCTCTGGGGCCGCTCGATCGAGTGTGGCGTGCTGGAGGATCCCTGGATCGAACCGCCGGAGGAGATCTATACCCTCACCCGCGCCGCCAAAGACTGCCCGGACGATCCGGCGTATGTGGAAATCGATTTCGAGCGAGGCATCCCGTTGCGCGCCAACGGGATCGACATGCCGCTGCTGGAGCTGATTGAGAGCCTCGAGACCATAGCCGGCGCCCACGGTGTCGGCCGGATCGACATGGTCGAGAACCGTCTGATGGGGATCAAGTCGCGCGAAGTCTACGAGGCGCCCGCCGCGGTCGTGCTCCACATGGCGCACGCCGAGCTCGAAAAGCTGGTGATCGCGCGCGACCTGGAGCGTCTGAAGCAGGAGATGGGACGTACGTATGCGGACGCGGTGTACAACGGCCTCTGGTTCTCGCAGACGCGTGAGGCCGTCGACGCCTTCGTCGCCGCCGTCCAGCCGCGTGTGACCGGTACCGTGCGGCTCAAGCTGTTCAAAGGCGATTGCCGCGTCGTGGGCCGCCGTTCGGATTTCGCGTTGTACGACCGCGAGCTCGCGACATACCATGCCGGCGACAGCTTCGATCATCGGGCCGCCGAGGGTTTCATCAAGATTTGGGGGCTGCCAACAGCCATCGCCACGCGCACCGCGATGAAGCGCACCCAGACGGTGGAGCGTTAAGCGATGGCGCATCTCTGGTCGGGCCGGTTCGCCGGCGACCCCGACGCGGCGCTCTTCGAGTTCGGCGCCTCGTTCGGATTCGATCGCCGGTTGTTCGCCGACGACGTGACCGGCAGCCTGGCGTGGGCCGAGGCGTTGAGCGACGCCGGCGTGCTGTCTCGCGCCGATGCCGCGTCAATTTGCACGGCGCTGCGGGAGATCGGCTCCAGGGCAAGCGATCCTGCGTTCTTCGCGTCTCCCGACGCGGCGCAGGACGAAGATGTCCATTCCTTCGTTGAACGCGAGCTGGTCGCGCGCGTTGGCGAGGCGGGAAGGCGCCTGCACACGGGCCGCTCCCGCAACGAGCAGGTCTCGCTCGACCTCCGCCTCTATTTGAAGCGCCGCATTCCCGAAGTCCAGCGTGGAGTCGTCGACGCGATCGCGGAGCTCGTCGCGCAGGCGGAGCGCTGCGGCTCCGCGCTCATGCCGTCCTACACCCATCTGCGCCGTGCGCAGCCCGTGCTCGTGGCGCATTTTTTCCTCGCGCACGCATCGGCGCTGCGACGGGACCACGTTCGACTCTCGGGCGTCCTCGACGAAGTCGACGAGCTGCCGCTCGGATCGGGAGCGATCGCCGGAACCAGCTACCCGGTCGACGTCGGTGCACTCGCCGCGCGCCTGGGCTTTTCGCGCGTGGTGGCCAATAGCATCGACGCGACCGGCGACCGGGACTTCGTCGCGTCGTTCATGCATTCGTGCGCCCTGACGATGGTGCACCTGAGCCGCATTGCCGAGGACTTGATTCTGTTCACGTCCGAGGAGTTCGGCTTCTTCGAGCTCGCGGATACGGCGGCGACGGGGAGCAGTCTCATGCCGCAAAAAAAGAATCCCGACCCACTCGAGTTGGTGCGCGGTAAATCGGGACGCGTAATCGGCCGCCTTGCTGGCTGGCTGACGACGATGAAGGGTTTGCCAATCGGGTACTCGAAGGATCTGCAGGAGGACAAGGAAGGGCTGTTCGAAGCGGAAGACACGGTGTGCGGCTGTCTGAAGGCAACCGGCCGCGTCATCGCCGCGCTCTCGTTGAATCCTGTGCGAACGCAGGCAGCCGCATCGGGTCTGCTGCTCGCCACCGACGTCGCAGATTATCTCGTCGGCCGCGGCATGCCGTTTCGCGAAGCGCACGAAGTGGTCGGCGCGCTCGTGCGACGTCTTGTCGCGGAGGGCCGTTCGTTCGAGGATCTCACCCTCGATCAATGGCGCGCCCACTCGCCCTTGTTTGACGCGGACGTCACGCAGGCGATTACGCCTGCGGCGTCCGTCGCGAAAAAACGAACGCCGCAGTCCACCAGTCCGTCGGCCGTCGCCGAGTCGCTGCGTGCGATGTCGCAGTGGCTCGCCGAAGTTCGCGACGTCAGAACTTGAACGTCACGCCGACCGTTCCGCGCCAGAAGCGGAAGCTCCCGAGCGAAAAGTCGACCGCGCTCGAGCTGTTGTCCTCGAAGGATCGGAAGTACCTGAAGTCCCCTCGAACACCGACGGTGTGGCTGAAGAACGCGTCGATGCCGGCTCCGATGTCCATTCCGAAATCGGACGTCGAGGGTTGTGTGAAGAACTGTCCGGGATCGTCCACCTTCGAACGGATCAGACCGACCCCGCCGACGGCGTAGGGACGAATGGGGCCTGCAGGCACGGCCAGCCGCAGGTTGCCCGTCAGCGTCGTGACGTTGCCGTCGCCGAGGAAATTCAGACCATTGACGTCGGACGCGTTCTTGAAGAAGTTCGGCGAGTAGCCAAAGTCGACCTCGAAGCCCACGACTTTGCCGCCGCTCAGCGAGGCGCCCCAATTCAACTGATGCTCGAAGTCGTTCTTGGTGGTTGGCAGACCACCGACGTTGGCGCTTCCACCGAACGTAGACCCGATGAATGGCGTGAAAAGCCAATCGGCCGCAGCGGGACGCGGTACGGCCGCGGTGATGATAAAGACCGTTCCAAGAGCGATAAGTGACTTGCGCAGTGACATGACAATCCTCTCTCGTCGCGCGACTGTCCGCGCACGTAACGCGCCGAATGGCTGCAAGCCGGGTGCCTATTGCACGTTTGTCAGCTGAGCTGCGCGGTCCTGGAGAAGCTGCCATGCACGCATGACGTGAGCTTCGGTCGTGCGCAGGTTCCCAATCGCAAGCCGAAGCGTGTATCGACCGCCGAGTCGTGTGTGTGAAATGAACATCTCGCCCGTCTGGTTCACCGACTCGAGCAGCCGCTCGTTGAGTGCGTCGAGATCGCGCTCGGACACGCCACGCGGCCGGGCGCGAAAGCAGACGACGCTGAACGGGGTGGGCGCGAGCCGCTCGAAGTCAGGCGATGCGTCAACCTGTTCGGCGAAGACGCGGGCAAGGCGCATGTGCTCGGCGAGGCGCGCTCGGAGCCCGTTTGCGCCGAAGTGACGCATCACCATCCAGAGCTTCAACGCGCGAAATCGACGGCCGAGTTGAATCCCCGTGTCCATCAGGTTCTTGACAGGAGCTGCTTCGACCGTCCTCAAATACTCCGGCGTCAACGCGAATGCCGCACGGACGAGGTTCATGTGCCGCGTGTAGAACGCCGACAAATCAAATGGCGTGAACAGCCACTTGTGCGGATTGACGACGATTGAGTCGGCATCGGCGGCGCCGTCGAGCACCCACTCGTATCCGGGAACCATTGCGGCGACGCCCGCATACGCCGCATCCACGTGCAGCCAGATGCCTTCGGTGCGGCAGAGTGCGCCGATCGCCTTCACCGGATCGACACTGGTCGATGATGTGGTGCCCACGGTTGCGACCACCGCGACGGGCAGCCAGCCGGCAGCGCGGTCCGACGCGATTGCGCGCACCAGCGCATCCGGTTTCATTCGGAACTCTTCGTCGCTCTCGATTTTGCGCAGCGACTCCTGCCCGAGACCGAGCGTGATGACCGCTTTGTCGATCGAGGAGTGCGTTTGATCGGAACAGTAGATCCGCATCCGGGGAAGGTCATCGCGGCCCGCAAGGCCTCGCGTGCGCACCGCCGGCGCATAACGTTCGCGAGCCGCTGCGAGCGCGTGCAGCGTCGACATCGACGCCGTATCGTAGATGACGCCTTCGAAGGTATCCGGCAGACCGATCAGCGTTCGAAGCCATGAGAGTGTCACGTGCTCGAGCTCGGTCGCCGATGGCGACGTCCGCCACAACATAGCCTGCACGTTGAGAGCGGCGGATAGCATCTCGGCGAGGACGCCGGCGGCGCTGCCGGTTATCGCGAAGTACGCGAAGAAGCCGGGATGGTTCCAATGGGTGATTCCGGGGAGGAGGATGCGCTCGAAGTCCTCGATGATTGCGTCGAATGGCTCGCCTTCTGCCGGTGCCTCCGATGGCAGAGCGGCGGAGATCTCGCCCGGCCGCACTCGCGACAGTACGGGATATCGATCGGGCCGCGCGAGGTAGTCGGCGATCCAATCGACCAACCGGTGTGCCGCGCGCCGAAACTCTTCTGGATCTGTGTCGCCGGGATGAATTGCCATAATTGCCAAAATTGCAGAATCGCCGTAATTGAAAAATCAATTCTGGCAATTCCGGCGATTTTGGCAATTCGTTACTGCTCGCGCCTTTCGACTTCGACGGTGGCAGGAGCGGAGAGACGGGCGGTCACGACGGTACCGGCGGGCAGCGTTGCGGCGTTGCGATCACCTGCCATCACCGCTGCCGTTCCGCCGCCTGCACCAATTGCGGCGCCGGTCGCTGCGCCTTTCCCTCCGCCGAGGATCGCTCCGAGAATCGCGCCGCCCACCGCCGCGCCACCGATCTTCCGCGCGCTTTCTCCGGTCGGCGAATCGCCTTCGCGGTAAATCGTCTCGGTACGGAGTGGCACTTCGCGCCCGTCGGCGAGCACGAGGGTATGGAACCGCACACCGAGACGCGCGCGCTCCTTGACCTTGCCGCCGCGCTCGACGGTCGTCACCGATCCGATGATCCGGGCTCCGGCAGGGATCGCGACGTGGCCATCGACCATTACATCCCGAGTGACCCGTGCGTCCACGCGATCTTCGACACGCGCGCGTTCGCTCGACAACGTTGTGTTCACCTGGAGTCCGATCACAGATGCGGTCGGAAGGACGATTTCTTCGAACTGCGGCACCGCCGGTGTGGGCGGTTCGGGAGCGCGCGGCGCCTCTGCAGCCGGCTCGGGCTGTTGCGCACTGACAGGGGACTGCGTGCTTGCCTGCGTAGCGCTTGTCGTCGGCGGCGGCGCGGCGGTCGGCTGTGCGGCGGCCACCGGCGGTTCCTTTCGGGGAGCGGGGGCTGGCGGAGCGGACTCGCGGTGCGCGGGGGTTGTCGTCTGTCGCGGCGTTTCGGTGCGCGCAGGGGCTGGCGCCGCGGCCGGGTGGGCTGCAGCGGGTGACGTATCAGCCGTTTGCGGGTGCGCTGCCGGCTGGGTCTGGGGCGCGGGGCTCACCACCGCTTCCGTTTCCGACACCGGATGCGTCGCGGGGTCGGCGGCTGCGGGTGACGGGTCGGTCGCGGGCATGGACGGGGCGGCGCTGGCGGCCGCATTCTGGCGCACGGCAACATACGCGCCGCTGCCCGCGGCCGTCAGGCACCCCGCTACGAGCAAACCGACCAGCACTCTCGAACTCATGGATTTACTCCTGGACAGTTAATCCACAGCAATAGGCGTACCCCTCGAAATTCGCGGAAATGCTCGAAAACCACCGCAGAATAGCCCGAAATCTGCTGCGGCACCGTCTCGCGGTTCCCCGGGGTGACAGTGGCTGTCCTCGGCTCAGGACCGAAACGATCTCCGTCAACACGCCCTTCTTATAAACTAAATCTCGGCCGCGGGGGCATCGCAGTTGCAGTACGCGGCTTGGGAGTCCCACCATGCGACGACTCGTCCTGCTCATCATTCCGCTTGTCACGTTGATTCCGACCTCTGCCCATGCGATGACGCTGCGTGACGTCATCGAGCTCACGCGTGCGGGGCTCGGCGAGGAGATCATCCTGACGCTGATCGAGGTCGACCCGTCGGTATTTCCGATAGATACCGCGACGCTGAAAACGCTGAAGGACGCCGGAGTCAGCCAGCGCGTCATCGTCGCCATGGTGCGCAGCGGCCGTACGCAGGCTCCGTCGGACCCGGCGCCGCCGATGGTGGTGGAAGAAACTCGTGCGCCGGAACCGCAAGTTGTCGTGATCGATCACCGTGACGCGGTGCAGGTGCAGCAGGTGCCAGTCGCGGTGCCGGTCTACGTGCCCGTGCCGGTAACGAATCGGCGCGTACACGTCAGCGAGCACGTGGGGAACGAGCGCTTGGCGAACGTGCCTGATCCGTACGATGCGGCGCGCCGGGCGTCGGTGCGTCAGGATTTGCCGCTGGACGATCCCCGCGTCAGCGGCGGTCACGCGCGCGAATCGCAGCCGGTGTACTGGGGCAACGGAGGCAAGCTGCGTCCCGACGCCTGGCAGCCCACCCCTGTCAGAAACGACCGCTGACCGTCGATCACGCCGCGTCGGCGTCGTCGGTCCGGTCGGTCACGGTATCACGGATCTCTTTTGCGATCTTCACAGCCGCAGGCGCGAGAACGGCGGCACCGATAATCAAATCGCTCGCCCGTACGCCCGTCTGCGGTTTTGGCTCGACGCGATCGAGATCGCAGTTCATGTCGTCGGGAATCGGTGATTTCGGCAGTTCGCCCCTTGCCTTCCGCTCCTCGTACTCGCGTGCGGCGACAATGCCGATTTTCTTCTTCTCGCCGGGGACTTTTTCGCCGACGGCCTTTCCGTAGGGCGAGGCATGCTCGATTTCGGCGTTGAATTCCGCGCCGAAGAGGATGGCAATACCGGTCAGGTAAAACCACATCAGCAGCACGATCACGCCGCCGATCGTTCCGTAGGTCTCGTTGTAGTTGCCGAAGTACGTGATGTAAAGCTTCAGGCCCAGCGATACGAGTACCCAGCTCACCGTCGCCACGATGGATCCCGGAGTAATCCACACCCACTCCTGCTCGGCGTCGGGCGCGAAGTAGTACATGATTCCGATACCGGTCGCGACGACCGCGAACACCACCGGCCACTGCAGTACCAGCCACAGCATCTTGAAGGCGCCGCCGAGATGAAGCGTCCCGGCCAGATGATCGGCCAGTCCCGGCCCCACCAGAATCAAGCCAATCGACGTCAGGATGAACGCGGCAATTCCGAGCGTGAGCGACACCGCCGTGACACGCACTTTCCACCACGGACGCCCTTCGGTGATGTCGTACGCCGCATTCAACGTCGTGATGATCGAGACCATCGCGCCGGAGCTGCTCCACAGCGTCAGGAGAAAGGCGAACGTCAGGATGCCGCCGTGATTGCTCTGGGAGATCTTCGTGATCTGCTCCTGCACGATTTTGAGCACGTCTGGCGGGGCAAACCGTGCGAGCAGGCCGGTGACCTCGGTGGTGGCGTCGCCAATCGGAAAGAAGCTGGCGATGGAAATAAAAGTAAGGAGCGCAGGAAACAGAGCGAAGAAAAAGTAATAGGCCTGCTGGGCCGCGAGGTTCAAGACGTCGTCTGCAATCGCCTCATTGACTGCGCGTTTCGCGAGATCGGTCCAGCTCAACGGTACCTTGAGGTTCGCCAACATGCTCCCCAGCAAAGCAAGCGGATTGCCACGGCATCCGGAGCAGCACCGCATTGACGTCGGCCGAAGTTATGATCGTCGGATGAGCAGAGCTCATGGCGCGTGAGTACGACGTCATCATCGTCGGTGCAGGGATTATCGGGTGTGCGATCGGCCGCGAACTGGCAGGAGTCGGCATCCGGACGTGCATACTCGAGGCGAGAGACGCAGGCGCTGGCGCCACTCGGGCGTCGGCTGGGATGCTCGTTCCCTACATCGAAGCGCCAGACGACGGAGGCTTGCACGACCTCGCCGTGAGGAGCTTCGAGCTCTACGACGACTTCATTTCCGAGTTGCGCGGGGAGGGAGCCGAAGTGGAGTACCGCCGGTGCGGCACGCTTCAGGTGGCCGAAAGCGAGGCTGCCGCCGCGGAGTTGTCCGCGCAGGCGTCGTGGATTCATTCGCAAGGGCTTGAAGCTCGGTGGCTCGAAGCGGACGAGGTAATGGCGGTCGAGCGCGCCGTCCACGCGCCGCACGGTGGGTTGCTGGTTCCCGCGCACGCGTACGTCCGCGCGGAGCAACTGACGTCGGTCCTTCTGGAGTCTGCCCGGCGACACGGCGCGGAGTTCTATCCCCACCAGCACGTTCAGCAGATCGCACACGACGGAGAGCGACTCAGCGTGACCGCGGGGGAGGCCACCTACCGTGCCTCCACAATCGTGATTGCGGCGGGAAGCTGGTCAGGCCTCGTCGTTCACGAGGGACCTGCCGTCAGGCCGGTGCGCGGTCAGCTCGTTCGGCTGCGATGGCGGGGCGCTCCGATCGGTCACGTGCTGTGGCGCGGCCACAGTTACATCGTGCCGTGGCTCGACGGAACGCTGCTCGTCGGCGCCACGATGGAAGAAGTCGGGTTCGACGAGCGCGCAACGGTGTCGGGTGTTGCGCTGCTGCTCGAGGCTGCGCGCGCCATCCTGCCAGACGCCGGCGCCGCCACGTTCATCGAGGCGCGAGCAGGGCTTCGGCCGTCGACGCCGAGCGGCTTGCCGATCATCGCGCGTGACCCTGAGCACCCGTCCGTCATTTACGCGACGGGTCATTACCGGAACGGCATTCTGCTGGCGCCTCTGACGGCGAAGCTCGTCGCCGAAATGGTGACGAGCGGCTGACCGCGGTGCCGTTCGGAGCACCGCGACCGTGGTCGGAGGCCGTTCGTGCCGCGCCGGTCAGCGACTCGCGGCGGCAGCGGACGCCGCGACGCTCCCCGCCGTGCCGGCGCGCTGCACCGTCTCGAAGGCGACGGCCGCGAGCTGGTAGGCGAGGTTGGCCTGCAGCTCGTTGTTGCGCGCGACAGCCAGGTCGCGCTGCGCCTGGATCACGAGGAAGCTCGTCGACATGCCGACTTCGAACCGCTTCTGTTCCGCGTCGAGACGCTGCTCGGCGAGTTCCCGTCCGAGCTGCGCCGTCTCGATCCGTTGGCGGTTCTGCTCGAGTCTCAGCGCGGCGTCGCGCACTTCGCGGACGGCCCCGAGCTCCACATCACGCAGCCGCGTGTCGGCCTGCTCCCGTTCGAGCCGCGCTCGCGCGAGGTTCGCCTCCTCGACGCTCTTCCCGATCGGATACGACAAGGTGAAGCCGAGCGTCCACGTCGGAAAGTCCGACGAGAACACCTGCCCGAGAACGTTTCCCCATGACGAACTGTCACTGCCGACGATCGTGCCGGGAAATCCGCCGCTGCGAATCAGGCGTGAACCGCCGAGCCCGTTCGTGAGATACGTGGCCTGCAGCCGCAGATCGGGTAGCGTTTGATTCTTCGACAGCATGACGTTCGTGTCGCCGATCTCGATCTGCTTGCGCGCTTCGGCGATGTCGGGTCTGTCGGCGAGCGCGCGGCGGACGGCGGCGTCGACGTCGGGGGGCGCCCCCGGCGGCGGCACGGCGTCGGCAGGATCGAGATGCACCGTCCACAGGTCGGCGCGACGCGGATCGAATATCATCGTCCGCAGCGCATCTTCTGCCTCCAGCGCGAGCGTGCGTGCGACGATCAGGTTCTCGCGGCGCTGCGCCACCTCGGCGCGTGCGGTGACGAGATCGAGCGGCGGCGACTGACCGACGTCGACCCGCGCGCGGTTCGTCCGCTCGAGCTCCATCGCGAGATCGAGCGAACGCTGCTGCACGTCGACCGACGCGCGGGCCTGGACGAGCAGCCAATACGCGCTCTCGGCGTCGGCCTGCGTCCGGGCGATTGTTTCCTGCAGCCGCAGGTCTGAAATCTCGCGATTACGCTCGCTCACCTGCACCTGCGCCCTCGACGCGTCGACTTTGAAGTCGCGCAGCAGTGGCTGCGAGAACACCGCCTGCGCCGACGACGTGATCGATGGCGTGAACGTCGTGAGCGGATTGGTCGTCGTGGTCCGCGCGGAATTGAAAGAAACGTCGTAGCTCGCTCCGCCCCATCGCAGCAGCTGTGACAGTCCTGCATTCCCCGCCCAGTACCGCGTATCCAGCGACGAGTCGCCGGAAAAGATATTGCTCGACGGCGTCGACTGGCTGTTACGCTGCAGCCCGCTCGAGAGCGTCGGGGCGAACACGCTGCGAGCCGCGGCAACCCGCTCGGCGCTGATAGCCGGATCGAGTTTTATCGTTGCGAGCGCGGAGTTGTTTTCCAGCGCGAGCCGCACCGCTTCGTCCCGGCTCAGGCGAATAGTCTCGGCCGGCGCCTGCACCGCCGCGGAAGGGGCTTGCGGCGGCGGGGCTGGAGTTTGCGGTGCGAGGACCTGCGCCGACGGTGCCTGCGCGGGCGCCGGCGTCTGGCTTTGCGCCTCCGCTCTGGAGGCGGGGAGGGCGAATGCTGCAAGCAGCACCGTCGCCGTCACCGCCGCGGGCCGCGCCGCGCGCCTCCAGCGGAACAAGCGAATCCGCGACGCATCGTCGAACAGCGAGTATGCAACGGGGGTAACGACGAGTGTGAGAAGCAGGACCAACGATTGACCTCCCATGATCACGAATCCAATTGCTCGATTGGTGGCCGCGCCGACGCCGCTCGACAGCACCAGCGGAATCATCCCCGCGACAAACGCGAACGTCGTCATCAGAATCGGCCGGAGCCGGTCGCGGCTCGCCTGAACGATCGCAGCCTCACGCTCCATGCCGCGCTCCCGCAGCTGGTTGGCGTGGTCGATCTGCAGGATCGAATTCTTTTTCACGACGCCGAACAGCACGAGCAGGCCGAGCGCCGAGAAGATATTGAGCGACTGCCGGGTGATGATGATCGACAGTAGCGCGAACGGCAGCGTCAGCGGCAAGGACAGCAAAATCGTGATGGGGTGCAGCCACGATTCGAACTGCGCCGCCAGGATCAGATACATGAACACGAGCGAAAGCGCAAACGCGACCAGGAAGTTCTGTGCGGCGCGCCCGAGCTCGCGCGATCGGCCCGCGAACCGCGTGCTGTAGCCCGGGCCCATCTCGAGCGAGTCGGCCGCGCGTGTGATGGCGTCCATCGCCGGCGTCTGCGAGTAGCCGGGCAACAATCCGGCGAACACGGTGACCTGACGTTGGCGGTTGAGGCGATTGATCTCCGTGGGCGCGCTTCCGTGTGCGAAGCGGGCGATGTTCTCGAGCGGGACGCTTCCGAGCTTTGCCGACGGCACCGTCAGCTGGCCAATGCCTGCGACGGTCTGACGGTCCCCCTCTCCGGCGCGCACGTGCACCTCGTACTGCTCGCCGCCTTCGTTGAACGTCGTGACCTGATCGCCGCCGACGAGCAACCGCAGCGCTTCCGCCGCGTCGGAGACCTGGACCCCGAGATCCGCCGCCTTCAGCCGATCGAGATCCACCGTCAGCTCGGGCTTGCCGACGTTCATCGACGTGTCAACGTCGACGACTCCGGGCTGCTTCCTTGCCGCGTCCGCGACGCCGTTTCCGTACCGCTCGAGCGCTTTCAGATCGGGACCGTTGATCGTGAATTGGATCTCGGCGCTCTGATTGCCGCCTCCGCCAATGGTTGCGACCTGACGCACGCCCGTCCTCAGCTCACGTCCGGCGACCTGCGGAAGCGCGTTCGCGCGGACCTCGTTCATGATGGTGAACTGATCTCGCTCGCGCTGGCCGAGCGGCTTCAGGCGCACATACACGGTGCCGGAATTCTGCGTCTGCGCGGGATCGTCGGCCACGGTGACCAGCGTGAACCCGACCTCCGGAACCTGCCGGATTCTGGCGGCGATTCGATTGGCGATTATCTCCGTCGCCTCGAGGCTCGTGCCCTCCGGCGCGCGCAGCCCGACTTCGAAATCCGACGTGTCGTCGTTCGGCAGGAAGTTCTTGTTCGCGACCATCCCGAGCGGAACGCTGCTGAGCAGCACCAGGCCGGCCGTGCCCGCAATGATCCAGCGATGCGAGAGCGACCACCGCAGGATTGCCGTGTAGGCGTGGTCGAGCGGCCGGAAGAACCGCGCTTGTTTGGAATCGTGATCGTGGAGCTCGCGCCCTTCCGAATCCTCACGGCGCACCGGCATCTTGATCCAGCGCGCCGCGAGCATGGGCGTCAACGTGAAGCTGACAAGCAGCGACACCATGATCGCGAACGACATCGTGAAGCCGAAGCTGGTCATGAACCGGCCGACAATGCCGCCCATGAACCCGACCGGCACGAAGATCGCGATCAGCGACAGCGTTGTCGCGAGCACGGCAAGGCCGATCTCGCGCGTTGCCTCGATTGCCGCCTGGAACGGTGGACGGCCTTTCTCCTCGACGAAACGGTAGATGTTCTCCAGCACCACGATCGCGTCGTCGATGACGATGCCGACCGACAGCGTCAGCGCGAGCATCGTCATCGAATTGAGCGTGAAGCCTTCGTACCAAATCAAGCCGAAGGTGGCGATGATCGACGTCGGAATCGCGATGGCGGCGATGATCGTGGAACGCCAGTTCCAGAGAAAGATGAGGACCACCGCAGCCGCGAGAATGGACCCGACCACGAGATGCTCGTCGACACTGCGGATGGATGCGCGAATGAACTCCGACTGGTCGCGCACGATCCGAATCTCGTAGCCGGCGGGCACCAGAGAGGCAAGATCGGCGAGCCTCTCCTTGACGGCATCGACGACTTGAACCGTGTTGGTGCCGGACTGTCGACGAATCGTGAGCAGCACCGTCGGCTCGCCGTCGAGGTTCGCGACGGTCGTGGCGTCAGCCATCCCGTCTTCGACCGTGGCGACGTCGGCCAATTTGATCGGGTACGAATCGCGCTGGCGCACCACGATGTCGCCGAATTCGGGCACCGACTGCACGCGTCCGCGCGTACGAAGCGTCAGCGCTGCGGCGCCTTGCTCGACGCGACCGCCGGGAATCTCTGCGTTCTGCGTCTGCAGGGCTCGCGCGACGTCGTTGACGGTCAGGTTGTAAGCCCGCAGCCGCGCGGCGTCCAGCGCGACGTTCACCTGCCGAGCCCGGCCGCCAACGACGACGACCTGACCCACGCCATTGACGCTTTCCAGCTGGCGTCGAAGCACCTTGTCGGCATATTCGGTGATGTCGCGAATCGGTTTCTTGGCCGACACGGCCAGCGTCAGGACGGGCGCCGCATCCGGATCGAACTTCTCAACGGTGGGCTGCTGAATCGTCTTCGGAAGCAGCGGGAGCACCCGGTTGACGCGATCGCGAACCTCCTGCGCGGCAATGTCCGCGTCTTTCTCGAGCAGGAACGACACGACCACAAGCGAGACGCCTTCGGAGGAGGTCGACCGGAGCTCGTCGATGGCGCTGATCGTGTTGACCGCCTCCTCGATCTTGTCGGTGATCTCCGTCTCGACTTCCTCAGGCGCGGCGCCAGGCAGGCGCGTCGTCACCACGACGGTCGGGAAGTCGACCTTTGGAAACCGATCGAGCCCGAGCCTGGTGAACGCAAAGGCGCCGACGACGGTCAGCGATAGGATGAGAACGCTCGCGAAAACAGGACGTTTGACGGATATGGATGCAAGCCACTGCATGGTGAAATCTCTGAGAATCCGGCGGGCCTAAAGGCCCGCCCTACAAAGACCAAACTAAAAAGACAAAGAATCGGTCAGGTTCAGCGGACCTGGACGGCGGCACCATCGGTAAGCCGCCCTTTCGGCGCGGCAGCGACGACGTCACCGGCCGAAAGGCCGCTCGTGATCTCGACCTGCCGGCCTACGGTTTCTCCCGTGGTAACGATTCGCTCTTCCACCTTGTCGCCCTTGACGCGATACACGCGGCTGGTTCCCGAAACGGTCTCGACGGCCGTCGCGGGCACGAGCAGTGCCGGCGCGGAAGGCGGCTGCTGGATCGCAGCTGTCGCGAAGAGACCTGGCTTCAACCGGCCGTCCGGATTTGGCGCAATGGCTTCGACGGTCAACGCGCGCTGGTCGGCACGCAGCGCAGGCGAGATGAACCGCACTTTCGCCGCGAACGTCGCGCCCGGGTAGGCATCAACGGTGAGCCGCACGGATTGTCCTTCTTTGATCAGCGAGATCGCCTGCTCGGGTACTGTCAACTCGATCCGCATCGGATCGACGCGGACGACCGTTGCGACGCGGGCGCCGCGTGTCACGAAGTCGCCGACGCTGACGACCCGTTCGGCCACGAGCCCGGAAAACGGCGCGCGGATTGACGTGTCGGCCTGGGCTTTGCGGGCGAGCGCGACGCGGGCCCGGGCCGCCTCGAGCGACCGGTACGACTGTTGTGCCCCGTTCTGCGCCATCTGGTATTGCTGGCGCGCCGCGTCGACCTGCGCGCGCCGCTGGTCGTACTCGCTTTGCGAGACGACCTTCTGGTCGAGCAACGCCTTGATGCGATTGAACTCCGCCTCTGCGAGATCGAGCGACGCCTTCGCGTTCATCACTTCCGGAACGCGCATCGGATCGAACGCCTGTCCGGACGCGAGCCCGAGACGTGCTTCGATTTGCGAGGCGTTTGCTTCCGCTTCTGCAAGCTGCGCGGATGTCTCCTCGGGCGCGATCCGTGCGAGCACCGTGCCCTGAGCCACGCGCATGCCGCGCTCGACCGGAGTCGCGACGACGCGGCCGGCGCTTTCGGCGCTGACCTCCGCCTGTTCGTCTGCGTTGAGCGAACCGGTTACGCGAAGGTATCGTTCGATCGGCCGCTCGTCGACTTTGGCAACTTCAACCGACAGCGGCTCGGGTCTGGCTTGCGCCTCGACGGTCGTGTTCCGGCCGCCGCACGCTGCGGGGCCGGCCGCAACCGCGGCAAGCAGAATTGCTGATAGCCACTGTGTCCGACGTTTCATGATGACGTGCTCCGGCATTAACTGCATTTCGATTGGTATGTCTGAGGTATCCCCGTGCGAAGCCCGGTCAACGCTGCCTCCAGCGTGTCGCGCGCGAGCGCATCGGCGTCGTCGTTGGGTGCGAGGCGGTCGCACAGCGTGAGCGTGGCCACTCCGTGAACCGTCGCCATCAGAATTCGAAACACGGTCGGTGGCGTCGTGCCGGCGGGGAAACGGCCGGCGTCGATCGCCTCCTGAATGCGCGCGTTGATCCGCTGCTTCATTTCGCCGACGAACCCGAAACGCTCCCACGCCTGGCTGATGCGCGGCACGGATCGATCGAGGAACATCAGCGCGAAGTATTCGGGGTGCTCGCGGCTGAATTCGTACAGGCGCAGGAACCCTGCCCGGATGTCGTCGATTGGATCCGCAAGCTTCCGATCGCCCGCATGAGCGAACAGCATTCGAAAACCCTCTTCGGCGAGCGCCAGGAAGATGTCGTCTTTGCTCGGGAAGTAGCTGTAAATCGCGGCGGGGCTGTACTCGATCTTCTCCGCAATCTTACGGATCGAGACGTTTCGGTACCCCTCAGCCACGAACAGCTCGCGCGCGGCATCGAGAATGGCGCGGGAGACGGCCTCGCGCTCACGTTCCTGTCGTTCTTTGACTCCCAAGGGACCCTTTGTTCAGGAAAATCTGAGGTTTACCGGGCGGTACGCGGCGGCAACAGCTCAGCGATCGGTTGCGCTAAACAGTGTTCACTAGTCTAACAGCGTTAGACGCACGGTCAGCGCGGACGGTTCCAGGCTTATGCTGACTGGTATGGAGAAACGGATTGCGAACGATGATGCGCAACGCCGAGTCCGCGAACTGCCGGGCTGGGAGCTGCAGACCGACGCCATTACCCGGGAGTTCACCTTTGCGGGTTTTCCCGAGGCTGTCGCGTTTGTCGTGCGGCTCGCGTTTGCGGCCGAAGCGGTGGATCACCATCCGGATCTGCTGATCAACTACAAGCGCGTCAGGGTGACGTACAGCACCCACAGCGCGGGTGGGCTCACCGAAAAGGACTTCACGGGCGCCGCGGCGGCGACGCCGATTGCGGATTTGCTCGGCGGCAAATGATGTCGGGCCATGCGGCGGGAGTCTTCGGCGAATGGAGCTGAAGAACACGTACAGCGCGCGGGAGGTCGCGGCGCTGACCGGGTTGTCGGCGCGCCAGCTTCAATGGTGGGATTCACGCCGCCTGTTTACGCCGGCAGTCGCATCGCGTCGGACGGCGGCGGGTGGTTTCACGGAGCGGCGCTACACACCGGTCGATCTGCTGGAACTGATGGTGCTTGCGGATCTTCGCCGTCAGGGCCTGTCGCTCGCACGGCTGCGGCTGCTGCTGGAGACACTTCGCCACAGGTTCCGCATCCGGCTCTTCGATGCCGTCGGGGGCACCGGCTCGATCACGTTGCTCACCGATGGAACCGAGGTCTACGCTCGCCTGCCTGGCGGAGAGTTCGTGAACGTACTGCGGGCGCCGGATCAGCCGTTGCTGGTCGTCGGCGAAGGTCTGCCGCTTCGTCAGCTCACCGCGCACACGAAACCCCGGAAGCGCAGAAAGCCTGGAAACAGGAAGAAGAAGGAACGCGATTAGCCGATTGGAAAGATCTTGTCGAGACCTTCCGCGGGCCGCGGAATCACATGGACGCCGACGAGCTCGCCGACGCGCCGCGCTGCCGCCGCGCCCGCGTCGGTTGCCGCTTTCACGGACGCCACGTCGCCGCGAACGATCGCGGTGACGAGCCCTGCGTCGACCTTCTGCCAGCCGACGAACGCGACGTTCGCCGCCTTCACCATCGCGTCGGCCGCTTCGATCATCCCGACAAGCCCGCGGGTTTCCACGAGGCCAAGCGCTTCGCCGGGAATCTCCTTCGCCATGTGAATCCCTCGAATCCGCCTTCGCTGAAGCTCCGGCGGACAAGCCGCGAACCGCGAACCGCGAACCGCGAACCGCGAACCGCGAGTGTACTATGTAATGCGCCCGCGGGCAGAAATATCCATCCGTTCGATCACTCGATCGCCATCGACTATCCATGCACGATCCACCAGGTTGGAAACGACGCACGAATGGTTCGGTACGATGCGGACGAGATCGCCGGGACGAAGCTTCGAAGGACTCGACGCGCGGACAGTCGCGTGTTCTTCTGAAAGGCGTTCGATGATGAGCGTGTCGTCGGGATCGTCCGAATCGAGCGCCGACAGCACGGCGCCGTAACCGGCCGGATTCGTGCGGCCGCGCGCCAGGTCGTTCGTAAGCGTCTTGCTTCCGGAATCGAAAATGAGTCGGTCAGGTGGATGCGCCGTCACCACGCGCGCGAGCACCGTCAGCGCGCAATCGTGCCAGGTTGCCGCGCCGAGCGCCACCTGCATGCGGTCGTAGTAAATGTAGTTCCCCGGCCGCAGCTCCGTGATGCCTTCCTCGCGGGCGCTGAAGCGCGCCGTTGGCGTCGCGCCCACGCTGATCTCTTCAACCGGCACTCCGGCGCCGCGAACACGGGAGGCGAGCTGATTCAGCATCTCCGCTTCGGCATGCGCGATCGCGGCAGTCTCGTCGTCCGACATCGCACCATAGGCATGTCCCGCGTGGCTCAACAGACCTCGGAAGCGCAAACCAGGAAGACGGGCAACGGTCGCGACGAACTCCGCCGCGCCGGGGGCGGACGGATCGATTCCGCACCGGTGGAAACCGACGTCGACTTTGACGAGAACGTCGATTTCCCGGCCGGCTGCCTGCATCGCTTTGGACCAGCCGCGCGCCACTTCCATGTGATCGACGATGAAGGACAGGCGGCTGAGGTCGGCGAGCGCGAGGACCCGCGCAGCGTTCACGGGGTTCAAGGGATACGGAAGGCGGATGTCCTGAATGCCGGCGTGCGCGAACACCTCTGCCTCGCCCAACTTTGCGCAGCAGATGCCGACCGCGCCTCGATCGAGCTGCAGGCGGGCAAACGCCGGCGTTTTGTGCGTTTTGGCGTGAGGACGCAGCCGCAGGCCGCGCGCATCCGCGGCGGCCTGCATGCGTTCCACGTTGGCCTCCACGCGCGCCCGATCCACGAGCACGCAGGGGGTCGGCAGATCCCGAAGGTGCACGCCGTGAGTCTACAGGAATCCCAGCGTCGCGTTCGTCGTGAATCCTGGAAACACAGGCCGCGTGTCCTGGAGACCGAGATGGCCGCACACCACTTCCGCGAACACGGCGCGGAAATCGGTGGTGACCGAAAGGTCGCGTCCTTCGTAGCGCTGCTCGGGCGCCAGCCCGGGCCACCGTCCGTAGACTTTGCCGCCGCGCACGGGACCGCCAATGATCATCATCGCATTCCCGTGGCCGTGGTCGGTCCCGCGGTTTCCGTTCTCCGCTACCGCACGCCCGAATTCCGACATCGTCAGCACGACGACGTCCTGCATGCGGTCGCCGAGGTCGCGAACGAGCGCTGCGATCCCGCGCGAGAGGTCGTCGAGGCGCGCGGCGAGCTGTCCTGTCGCGGCTCCCTCGTTGACGTGATGATCCCAGTTGCCGGACTCGGCGAACGCCACCTCGAGGCCGACGTCTGCCTTGACGAGCTGGGCGATCTGCCTCAGTGCCTCGCCAAAAGCTGACCGCGGATACTCGGCGCCGTTCTCGGGGTTGTACTGCGCCGGATTCGCGGTCTTGAGCATCCGCACCGCGTCGAACGCCTCCCGCCCCGTCGATTGCAGCACGCTCGCCGCGGCGGCCGCGTACTCGGATTCGAATGACGACTGCACCATATCGGCCGACTGTCCGCCGCGGATTCCAAACTGGCTGATCTGGCCGATCGCGAGGGCCGGCTCGGTTCCCTGCAGCGCCCGCGGAAGTTGGGGCGCGAGCGCGACGGCCCGGAATGGTGTTGCCGCCTGGTGTTCGCGCGCATGGAGGTACCGGTTCAACCAGCCGTCCTGGGTGCTCTTGACGCCGGGCGTCGCGGTCTCCATGTAGTCTTGCGCGTCGAAGTGCGATCGCGTTCCGTCAGGCGAACCGCACGCGTGCACGATGGCCATCTGATGTGCGTCGTACAGCGGCTTGAGGGGCGCGAGGCGCGGGTGCAGACCGAAGAACCCGTCGAGATCGACTACGGTATCGGGAGCCGAGCCGGGTCGAGGAATCGCGAGCGTCGGGCGGGCGGTGTAGTAATCGCGCTCGCCGAACGGCACGATCATATTCAACCCGTCCACCGCCCCGCGCTGAAAGATCGTAATCAGCACGCGCCGCCGCGAGTCGGCCGCCGCGACCGTGCGCGCGAGAAACGCCGGCGCGAATCCGAGGCTGACGAGCGCGAGCCCGCCATTCTTCATGAATACTCGTCGGGAGATCATGTCGGCCTACCTTTTCTGAAACTCGGGCGAGCCGAGCAGCAGTGCCATTGCCTGCGGCGCCGTCGCCGCCTTTGCCACCGTGGCCCGCGTGGATTCCGAGAGATCGCCCGCGAGCACCTGATCCGAGAGGGTCGTCCTCGCCGCGTCGGCCGAGGAGGTGGGCGTCAGCGCGGTCGTTCTCAGCACCCGCATGCGGCCGTCGGTCAGCGCGACCGCGAAATTCATACGGTTCAGCAGAGAGCCGGTATTGACCCAGGCATCGGCGCGGTCGACATAACCCGTGGGCGGCTGGCACTGATACGGCGGCATGCCCAGATCTCGCATCGCCTGCACGAGCGGCATCGCATTGGTGGCGTCCACTCCCGAGGCGCGTACAGCGCTCGCGACGAACTCGAAAG
This sequence comes from Acidobacteriota bacterium, assembly GCA_046735635.1. Taxonomy (GTDB): domain Bacteria; phylum Acidobacteriota; class Vicinamibacteria; order Vicinamibacterales; family 2-12-FULL-66-21; genus JALZOC01. The sequence continues at coordinate 23,059 of JBKPTT010000149.1, forward strand.
GCGTTTTGACTTTCGCGCGATACGCAGCGGGTGCAAAGAACTCAGGCGAGGTGATGATCGTTCGCACAACCTCGCGGATATCGCCGTTCGTTTCGCGGAACCGTGCCGCCGCCCTGTCGACGAGCGAAGCCGGCGGCTCGTCGGACACGAACCTGCGCACCAGCTTGGTCGAAATGAACTTCGCGGTTGAAGGATGAGCGGCCAGGATGTCGAGGACTTCCTCTGCGTCGTGCTGCCCGCCTCCTGCCTTGATGCGATGTCCGAGGACCACCTTCTCACCATCGTCGTGCATGCGCGGTTCGAACCGGAACCCGCCGCCCTGCCGCGGATTGGCGATTGTCCAGCCTGTGAACGCACGCGCGACTTCCTGAACGTCTTTCTGTGTATATCCGCCGTCGACGCCGAGCGTGTGCAGCTCCATGAGCTCGCGCGCATAATTCTCGTTCAGCCCTCGAGGGCGGCGGTTCTGCGCGCCGGACGGGAGATCGGCAATCGTTCGTGGCTGCAATCCTCCACGACCGCGACCTCGACCGCCGCCCGGGCCGAAAGCAGCCCTTCGCATGGGCTCGCTCGTCGACGCACCTTCGGGCGCCGCGCTCTGCCAGTTGTCCAGATAGAACAGCATTGCGGGGCTGTGAGCGGTTGCTCCGAGAAGGTCGCGGAAGTGCCCGAACACGTTCGGCCGAATCACGTCACGCTCGTACTCTGTCAGGTATTCGCGGACCTGTCCCTTCCCCGCGAAGACGTTGAAATGGTTGAACCAGAAATCGACCATCACTTCGTCGAGCTGGCGTTCGCTGTAGGCGGCCCGCAGGATCTTCTGTTGCGCGAGATCGGTGAAGACGCGACGCTCCGATTGCATCAGTTGCATCTGCTCGGGCGTCCGCATCTGCTTTCGATCGGCGGATGGGTCGGCCGGCTGCTGAGCATTGGGCTGCTGTCCACTCGCCTGCTGCCCGTTCTGCTGCTGCGCACGACGGCGCTCCATCTGCGCGGGCACGAAAAAGTCTTCTGCCAACTCGCGGCTGCTCTTTGCGAGCGTGTCGAGCGGCGCCAGCCGCGCCGCCATTCCTTCGTCGGCGATTCGTTCCGGATGAAGCTGCAGGTCGATGTATTTCTCGAGGCCGAGATTCCTCACCCGGTCGATGTCCCCAGGGGCCGGCCCGAATCCGATCCTGTTGAGCACGTGCACGATGGTCTTGTCGTCAGGTTGCTTGGGGACCGCGCTCTTCGGTCCGGCTGCGGTTCGGGCTGACGGTGCGGATATAAGCAGAAACGCCGCAAGGGCAGGCAGGAGCGCGAGTTGGCGCGTTTTCATATGACCTCGGAAATCTTAGACAGCCTCGGCCGTCGTCGCGTTACATCCGCCGGACATCCTTGAGCAGTTCGCGCGCAGCATTCCGGCCGGAAGCCCCCGCCGCGACCCCGCCGGGGTGTGTGCCGGCCCCCGCCAGATAAAGGCCGCGAACCGGCCCCTGGTATGCGGCCGATCCGAGAAACGGTCGCGTCGTGAACAGCTGGTCGAGCGCCTGCTCGCCGTGAAAAATGTGACCGCCGGTCAACCCATAGATGCGCTCGAGATCGACTGGTGTCAACACCTCCCGGTCCTCGATCAACGATGCTGTGCCTGGCATGTGCTGCTCGAGCAGCGCCACTACGCGCTCGAACAGTGCGTCGCGTCCCGCCTCCCATGATGCCGGGGCCCTCAATGTATACGGGACGAACTGCACGTGCACGCTGAGCACGTATTTGCTCGACGCGGACGCCGAGGTGACCTCGAGGTACGGCTCCGCGGGCATCTCGCCATATTTCGAAGGATCGAACGCACGTTCCAGGTAGTCGATCGACGGCCCGATATGAATGCGGTGCGGGATATCGCCGTTCGGAAAACGCGGCGGCGCTCCGAGTGACAACCGCACCTTGGCAACGCTCCCGGTGCTGCGATAGTTCCGCGCCCGCGCGAGAAACGTCGGATCGAGATCGAGCGGATCCATCAAGGAGAGAAACGTGCGCCGCGGATCGAGGGTCGATACGACGATCGAGGCGGGAACCTCGTCGCCGCCTTCGAGGGCAACGCTCGTGACCTGGCCTTGCTGCGTGCGAATCGCGGTCGCTCGAGCGCCGATTCGGAATTCAGCGCCCGCGTGCCGCGCTGCGTCGCGGATCGCGTCGGCAAGCGTCTGAACGCCACCGCTCACGGTGACGGTGCTCCCCCCGGGCACGGCATCGTGAGAGGCGGCAGCGAGCAGGATGGCTGTGGTCCCCGCCGACCAGGGGCCTTGCGACATGCCGAAGATTCCCCGCGCCGCAACGGCGGCCTGAAGAAGATCGGTCTCGAACCACTCGGCCGCGAAGTCGCCGGCCGCCATCGGCCCCCAGCGCAGGAGCCGGAATGCGTCCTTCTTTCCGAGCGCGCGGAAGTGCCGCCCGGCGACGAGAACATTCCAGATGTCGCGGCGCGCTGGTGCATCGATCGACGGCGGCGTGATCTCCGATAGCCGCGACATCAAAGGACTGAACCGCTCCAACGTGGCGCAGAGCTCCCTGTATTTCTCGGCATCCCGTGGCGAGTGCCGGCGGATCTCGTCGCACGTGCGCGCCGTATCCGCGTAGAACGTCAATCGCGGCCCGTCGGGCTGCAGTGCGACGAGGCGAGGCTCGGGGCGAACGAACTCGACGCGCCGCGTGAGCTCCATGTCGCGCACGAGTGATCGTGGCAGCGGCGAGAGGACATGCGAAAGCTCCGCGGCGCCGCCCACCTTGTCACGTGCTTCGAGCACGACGGGTCGCATCCCGGCGCGCGCCAGGTAAAACGCGACGGTCAGACCGTTGATGCCGGCGCCGATGATGACTGGGCGCATGTCAGTGATCGCGAAGGATGCGCCTCGCGGCGTTTCTCCCAGGTGCGCCCATGATTCCGCCGCCAGGGTGCGTTGCCGATCCACACATATAGAGGTTGCGAATCGGCGTGCGGTATTGCGCCCAGCCGGGCGCAGGCCGGAGGAAGAACAGCTGCTCGAGCGTCAGCTCTCCTTGAAAGATGTTTCCCTCTGTCAGTCCGAATTCACGCTCGAGATCGAGCGGCGTCAAGACCTGCCGGTGCAGGATGACGTTCCGGATGTTCGGCGCATATTCGGCCAGCGTGTCGATCACGGTGTCGCCGAACGCCTCGCGCTGATCGTCCCACGTCCCTTCCTTCAGGTGATATGGCGCGTATTGAACGAAGCACGACATCACGTGTTTGCCCGCGGGTGCCACGGAAGGATCGGTGAGCGACGGGATTACGATGTCGATGTACGGCTTGCGCGAGAAGCGGCCGTACTTGGCGTCGTCGTAGGCGCGCTCCATGTAGTCGACGGCGGGTGAAATGGAAATGGCACCGCGAAGGTGATGTCCGGGTCCGGGCCGCGCACTGAACTCCGGCAGCGCATCCAACGCGAGGTTCACCTTGCCGGATGAACCGCGGAATTTGTATCGCCGCACATCGTCGACGAAATCGTCCGGCAGCGCGGCCGTACCGACCATTTTCAGGAAGGTGAGGTGCGGATCGACGCTCGACACGATCGTAGATGCACGAAGCTCGTCGCCATTCTCGAGCGCGACCCCCACAGCGCGGCCGTTCTTCACCGCAATCCGGAGCACCGGAGCTTCGGTGCGGATCTCGACTCCGCTCTCGCGCGCCGCGGCGGCAATTGCATTGGAGATCGCTCCCGTTCCGCCTCGAGAGAGACCCCACGACCGGAACGCGCCGTCGATCTCTCCCATGTAGTGGTGCAGGAGGACGTACGCAGTGCCGGGGGACCGCACGCCGAGAAACGTCCCGATGATGCCCGACGCGGCCATCGTCGCTTTGAGCACGTCGGTCTCGAACCATTGATCGAGAAAATCGACCGCGCTCATCGTCATGAGCTGAAGCTGGTTGTATTGGTCCGCGCCGCTGAGGGCACGGAAGCGCCGTGCGATCGAGAGGAGGTCGGCGAGGCCGCGCGGATCGAGCGACGTCGGGTCGGGCGGCGTCATCGTCAGCAAGGGTTTGACGAAGCGGCCCATGTCAACCATGGCCTTGCCGTATTCCTCGTAGGCCTCGGCGTCCAGCCGCGAGTGTCGCGCGATCTCGCGTCGCGTACGCCCGTGGTCGTTGACACGCCATAGATAGTCGCCGTCGGGCATCGGGGTGAACGTGCCGTCCAGCGGCAGGATCTCCATGCCGTGGCGAGGAAGGTCGAGCTCGCGGATGATCTCTGGTCGCAGCAGCGAGACGGCGTACGAACAGACCGAATACTTGAAACCTGGGTAGAGCTCTTCGGTCACCGCGGCGCCGCCGAGGACGTGCCGGCGTTCGAGCACGAGGACTTTGCGGCCGCCGCGCGCCAGATAGGCCGCGCAGACGAGCCCGTTGTGTCCGCCACCGATGACGATGACGTCGTAAGACATATCTGATCCGAGGGGCTTCGCCCCTCGGACTCCCCTACACGCTCACTCGCGTCTTTCTTCGCATGGCCTCGCCTCGCCGTAGCAACCGTGTGATTCGCCGGTTGCGAAGGCGGGTCGCTCCGTTCTCGTGGCTCGCTTCGCTGTCGGTCGCTCACGCACAGTGTTGCCGCGCCAGGGTGACGGCGATTCGCGCGGCGCAAAGGCGGGCCGCGGGGCCGATTATAATTGGCGACGCCGTGCCTATCGGTACGCCGCTACACGATCGCACGTTGCCGCTCTGCGAGAGCTTGAACTACCGCGAGTGGTCTGGCTACTACGCCGTCAGCGCCTACGAATCCCACCACGAGCACGAATACAACGCGATCCGGAATGCCGCGGCCATCATCGACGTGTCGCCGCTGTTCAAATACTTCGTGCGCGGACGCGATGCACGCGCGCTGGTTGATCGCATCATCACGCGCGATGCGACGAAACTCGCCGTCGGGCAGGTGTACTACACGCCGTGGTGCGACGAGCGCGGCCGTGTAATAGATGACGGCACCGTGAGCTGCCTTGCCGACGATCTGTTCCGGTGGACGGCGGCGGACCCGAGCCTGCGATGGTTCACGCAGAACGCCGGTGGCCTGGACGTCGCGATCGAGGATGTTTCAGAGCAGCTTGCCGCAATCGCGCTCCAGGGTCCGACGTCTGCGAAGCTGCTGCGCGCCGCGGCCACAGCAGACATCGACGCGCTGAGATACTTTCGCCTGGCCCGCGGCACCGTCGACGGCGTCGCGGTCGACATCTCGCGGACCGGCTACACCGGCGACCTTGGATACGAGATCTGGATGAACGCACACGACGCCGTACGCGTGTGGGATGCGTTGATCGAAGCGGGTCGGCCATTCGACATCAAGCCGGCCGGCATGCTCGCGCTCGACGTCGCTCGGATCGAAGCGGGACTGCTCCTCATCGACGTCGATTTTTTCAGCAGCCGGAAAGCCCTCGTGCCGTCACAGACTTACTCTCCCTTCGAAATGGGTCTGGGCCGCCTCGTCTCGCTCGACAAGGATAGGTTCGTCGGCCAAAAGGCACTCAGAGACGAGCGCGCGCGCGGGCACGCGAAGCAGGTCGTCGGACTAGAGATCAGTTGGCCGGACGTCGAGCGCCTCTATGAAGCTGCCGGCCTGCCACCAGTCGCCCCAGCCATCGCATCGCGAACGGCGGTACCGGTTTACGTCGCCGGCCGGCAGATCGGGAAAGCCACCTCCACGACGTGGTCGCCCGTTCTCAAGAAGTTGTTCGCGCTCGCAACCGTCGAACGTCCGCACTACAGCGAAGGTGCCTCGATGGAGGTTGAGGTGACCATCGAAGCGATCCATCATCGCGTTCCAGCGACCGTCGTCCGCACACCGTTCTTCAATCCGTCCCGCAAAACGAGCACTCCACCGGCGTGAGCACGTAAGTCCCTCCGATTTCGGGGCATGAACTACCCAAAACCGTACGGTTTTGCATCGCGAACCGTTCTCTCTTGTGATGAACGGATTTGGTCCCAGCGCAGCGACCGTCGAATGGTGCGTCCCCGCGAGCGCGGTGAGTACCTGGTACGAGTATCATCAAGCCGGCCCCGAGCGAGCGCCCTCGTCGGGCGAGCCGAAGGGCCGACGGACGCTGGTGGAACCAGGTACTCCCAAACCTCTCGAAACGACGGTCGAGTTGCTCGACCGCATGCGCCGCGGAGATCGCGACGCGATCGATCGGCTCTTCGAACGCTGCTTGCCGGCGCTGCGGCGCTGGGCGCGCGGCCGTGTTCCTGCGGCCGCGCGCGGCGCTCTCGACACTCAGGATCTCGTTCAGGACACGGTGCTCAGCTCGCTGCGGCACCTGAACCAGTTCGAGTCGCGTCATGAGGGGGCGCTCCAGGCGTACCTGCGTCAGGCCGTTCTCAATCGGATCCGCGACGAGGCGCGGAAGTACTCGCGCCGTCCCGCAGCGGCGGAGCTGACCGACTCTCAGCCTGCGGACTCGGCGTCGCCTCTGGACATCGCGATCGGGCGTCAGGGAGTGGAGCGCTACGAGGCCGCGCTCCAGAAGCTGCGGCCCGGCGACCGTGAAGCCATCGTGGGCCGGCTCGAGCTTCAGTACGACTACAAGGAGCTTGCCGAGCTCCTTGGCAAACCCAACGCAAATGCCGCCCGCGTCGCCGTTACACGTGCGCTTGCCAGGCTGATGGAGCACCTCGATGAAGCCTGAGCGCAACGATTATCAGGCTGCGCTCGAGTCGCTTGCCGACGGTACGAACGTCGATTGGGCGGCGCTCGAGTCATCGGCGGCAACGACAGCGGAGCGGCGGCGCTATCGGAACCTCCGGCTCGTCGCGCGCGTCGCGGAGCTGCACCGCACGCTGCCGCTCGAAGGCGACGGGCCATCGCGCTGGAGCGCCCGCGAGGATGTCGCCATCGGCGCTCCCGCGACGTGGGGACATCTCGAGATCCGCAATCGTCTTGCGAGCGGCGCGTATGGCGAGATCTACGTCGCTCACGATCCGCGGCTCAACATCGATGTCGCGCTGAAGCTGCTGCGTCTTCCCGCGACGGGAGCGCCAGTCGATCACCTTCTCAGCGAGGCACGCACGCTTGCGAAGGTGCGTCATCCCAACGTCGTCACGATTCACGGAGCCGACGTCCGCGACGGCCGTGCGGGGTTGTGGATGGATCTGGTCCATGGCCAGACGCTCGAGACGTGGCTGCAGGCGCACGGGACGATGGGCGCCACGGAGGCAAGCGCAATCGGCGTTGAAGTGTGCCGTGCGCTCGCGGCGGTGCACGCGGCGGGGCTCGTTCACGGAGACGTCAAAGCGCAGAACGTCATGCGCGAGGCCGCCGGCCGGACCGTCCTCACCGACTTCGGCGCCGGTCGCACGCAAGGCGCCGAACCTGTCGGCGTGGCCGGAACGCCGATGTACCTGGCGCCGGAGGTGCTTGCCGGAGAGCCGCCGACCGCGCGAAGCGACATCTACAGCGTCGGTGTACTCCTCTTCCATCTCCTCGCAGGCTCGTATCCGTTCGCCGCCGCCAGTCTCGAAGAGCTGCGCGCGAGGCACGCGGATGGCGAACGCCGTCGGCTTCGCTATCTGCGGCCGTATCTACCCGATAGCCTGATGGGTGCGGTCGAGCGCGCGCTCCACGCCGATCCTGCCAGGCGCTTCGCAACCGCTGGCGAGATGGAGCAGGCGCTCGTCGCTCAGCCCCGACAAATCGACGTCTCGGCCCCAACGCGCGCGCCCGTGCTCGCATTTGCAGCGGCCGCAGCCGTTTTGCTGGCGGTCGTCGCTACGCTGGTCATATGGTCCCGGATGCCCGGGTCGCGGCGCGGCGTCGTGCTCGCGGAAGTGCGGACGATCGGCGTGCTTCCGATGAAAGATCTGACCGACTCCGCCGTACCCGAGCATTTCGCCGAGGGTCTGACCGACGAGCTGATCGCGACGCTTGGTGAGGTGAAAGGCCTTACGGTCAAGCCCGCAGCCCTTACCGGGAAAGACAGGGGATCGCTTCAGAACCTCGCGAGGGCTCTCGACGTTGATGCACTCCTCGAGACGACACTGCTGCGAGGCGAGGCGACTAACGTTGCACCGCGTTTACGCGTCCGGGCGAAGCTCATAGCGGCCGGATCGCAGACCATGGTCTGGACGCAGGTATTCGAGCGCTCGCGAGGCGCCACGCTGGAGTTGCCTCGCGTGTTGGCTGGTGCGATCGCCGAGGCGGTGCACGCTGCGGTACCGGTAGCCGAATCCACGCGGTTTGCCGCGGCAAACCAGACCAGTCCGGCTACCGAAGAGAAGTATCTCGAGGGCGTCGCGCTCCTCAATGAATACGGGAGCAACAGCGCGCGCCTCGCGCTGGAGGCGTTCCAACGAGCCTTGCAGTCCGATCCGCGGCACGCAGGCGCCCACTCTGGAGCCGCCCGCGCATACGTCGTTCTGGGGCTGAGCGGCGCGATTCCGAACACCCAGGCGCGTGCGGAGGCCTCGAAGGAGCTGCGGCGTGCCATCGATGTCGATCCCGACCTCGCCGAGGCACACACCACCCTCGGATACCTGAATTTCGTCTATGACTGGGATTGGACGGCGGCCGAGCGCGAGTTCGTTCACGCTCTCGAATTGAACGAAAACTCAGCGTATGGAAGAACGTACTATGCTGAGTTTCTTGCGGCGCGCCGCAGGTTCGAGGAGGCGGTGAAGACGGCGCAGACCGCGAAAACCCTGGACCCGCAGTCCGGGCATGCGGCTCGAAGCTGTGCGCTCGTTCTGTATTACGCGCACGATTTTTCGGAAGCCGAGCGCGCCCTTGACGACGCGCGGGCCATCGAACCGAACTCCGCGGCGTTGCCGGTCCTTGAATCCCGTTTCGCGGAGGTGCGAGGCCGGTTCGATGATGCGCTCAAGGCTATCACCAACGCGCTGGATCGGTCGGGCGGTGAAAATGTTGGCTTGCGCGTGCAGCACGTGCGACAGCTGGCCATTTCCGGCCGCCGGGCCGAGGCACTGGCGGGTCTGGCGGAACTGCGCCGCGACGGGAGCGCTGCTCACCTGAGCCCTCGCGATCTCGCCTACATCCAGCTCGCCCTCGGGAACCAGGATGCCGCGATCGAGCTCTTCTCGCAGGCAGTCGCCTTACAAGAACCGACCGTCGTCTGGCTCGCCGTCGATCCGCGGCTGGACGTGCTACAGCATAATCCCGGCTTCCGGAAAGTACTTTTGTCGATCGGACTTCCGCTCCTCCCTTGACGCGCAGTTAACGCTGACCTAGACTCCCGCTCACATTTTCAAAGGAGTTCGCAGTGGCCAAGAAGAAGAAGGCAGCGCGTCCAGCATCCAAGCGCCCACGCGCCGCACGGAAAGCGGTCAAGCGATCCAAGTCAGCAGCCTCCCGGCGTGCCGGCGTTCAGGCGGTGCACCGCGGGCTCAAAGACCCCATGAAGGTCAATTTGAAGTTTCTCAAGAACGACATTCGGGATCACATCTCGGCGCTCAGGGCGCTTCCGCAGACAGACCAAGTGCGCGCTGCCGTCGAGGTTCTCGATCAAGCACAGGCCAGGATCTCTAATCCATGCTCGCCGACGATGATTTTCGATCAAGCCGGCAACGTCACTGAGTGACCGCATGGCGTCGGGACGGCGAACTCCGATGAAATACCGGCGTTCGCCGCACCTGGTTGCCTACTGGCACGACGGCACCCTCCAAATCGTCAACTACGCGGCACGAAGCAGGTCGTCGGCGAACGGCTTGGTCTGCGGCATTCTCGATTACTGCGGGACGTGGCGAACGCCCGCCCAGATTGCCGGCGCGCTCCCCGCAGCGCAGTCTCCCGTACTGTCCCACCTTCTCGACCGCCTGGTCGAACGCTCATTGCTCGTGCGTTCGACAGATTCCCCGGATCCGCGGGTTGCGGCAATGCACGCGCTGGACAAATGGAATCCGGAGGCCGGCTTTTTTCACGCCGCAACGAAAGATGTCAAATTTCTATCGCCGGCCCGGGCTCGTGCTCACGCGCGGCGGCAGGTCCAGAAGACTCGGATGCCGCCCGTCGTAAAGCGCTATCGCCTGGCGCCAAAAATCGTATTGCCGGCACCCAGCGCGAATCCGCCGTTGACTGACGTGCTGCTTGCCCGCCGGACCTCACGCCGGTACTCGTCAGTCCCGGTTACAGTGGCGGACCTTTCGTCGATTCTCGGTTTTGCGGCTGGCGTCCACCAATGGGCGCCTACGCCCACGGGCGATGTGGCGCTGAAGACGTCCCCCTCAGGCGGCGCACGACACTCTATCGAGTGCTATCTCGTCGTGCGCGCCGTCGCTGGCCTGCGCCCTGGGGTGTATCACTACCGTCCGGATCGTCACTTGCTTGAGCGCATCGGCGGGGCCGTGCCGATTGCCCGTATGCGCGCATACGTGCCCGGCAGTGGTTACTTCGCGTCCGCCTCCGTCATGGTGTTCTTCACGTCGATGTTCGAACGCGAGATCTGGAGATACCCGGACGCCCGCGCGTATCGGGCGACGATCGCGGAAGCGGGTCACGTATGCCAGACGCTGCTGCTGATGGCGACTTCCCTCGGCCTGGCGTCGTACTGTGTGATGGGACTCGCCGACAGCCTCATCGAGGCGGATCTCGGGATCGATGGAATCACCGAGTCCGTCCTCTACTGCGCCGGGATCGCGCGAACACCTAGAGGGAAAGGTCCCGCGACGTTGCCGAAAGGATCGATCGCGATGCGGCCGAACAGGTATCTGCATCCAGTGCGGAGCGCATCATGACGTCCGGAGCACTTCCACAATCTGCACCGAGCGAGCCCGACGCGCCGGGCCTATCAATGCCGCGGCAGCGCTGAGCACCAGCAGAAGCACGCTGCCTGCATACACCACAGGATCGTACGGATCAGCCGTGATGCCGTAGACGACGCCGATCGCGAAGCGCGACAGGAGTGCCCCCGCGGCAGCGCCCACGACGACGCCGGGCACGACCGTCATGAATCCGTCCACCAGAATCATCCTGGCGATGTCGCGTGGCGAAGCGCCGAGCGCAAGCCGCAGTGCGAAGTCGCGCCGGCGATGCCCCACGAAGCACGAAAACACGCCGTACAGTCCCATTGCCGCGAGCAGCGCGGATACAGTGGCCAGCACCCCGAACTCGCCAAACATGGCAAAGTCGCCCGATTGCCGAACCCAGATCCACTCTTTGAAGGTCCTCAACTGGTACGGTGCAACGTCGGCATCGACTTCCGCCAGCGCGCGTCGGATCGGCTCGAGACTGTAGCCCTCCGGCACTCGAGCAACGAGGAACATGTTCCGCTGCGGCTCCTGGGTATGAGGCACGTACACAAAGGGTGGCACGTCGGCGCCCGTGAGATTCCTGATATTCCCCGCGATCCCGACGATCTCGCGGAGCCGCGTTTCTCCCCGGATGCTCAGCCGGCGTCCTACGAGATTCTCCGGATTGTTTCCATACCGACGCGCGAACTGCCGGCTGACGATCGCCACGAGAGGCGTATCGGCGGTGTCGTGCGGCGTGAAATCGCGGCCGGACAGAATCTCGAGACCGATCGTTTCGAACAAGCGCGGTGTCGCAACGGCAAGCTGCGCGGATTCCTCGTCGTCTGTGTTGAGCGGTTCGGAATCCAGTCTGGCGGCAACCGAAGTGCCTCCCGTCAAGGCGGGATTGACGCTGCTGGCTGCGGCGGCGGAGACCCCCGGCAATCGCGAAACGTGATCGACGAAAGCGTCGAACCGTGTTGAAAGCGTCTGCCGGCCGGGGTACTTCCAGGCTGGTAGTGCCAGGCTTACCGTCGTAACCGGTGTCGTATCAAATCCGACATCGATCCGCACCGCTGCGACCAGAGACCGGAGAATGATCGTCGAGACGATGAGAACGATAAGCGCTGCTCCGAGCTGAGTCGTCGCGAGCGTGCGCTGTATCCGGTGTCCCTTTTGCCCTGATTGCGATTCCGTCAAGCCTCCCGTGGTCAGGGGAATTCGCCCACGCAGGAGCTGAATCGTGGGAACAATTCCGAAGACGAAGGGTGTAAGCAGCGACACGCACGCGGCAAAGCCCAGCATCTGTCGATCGATGAGCACGCGCTTGTAGTAAGGATCTGCTGACATGCGCAGCATGTCCACGCCGATGACCGTGAGCCCGAAACCGATCAACAGTGCGGGCACCGCAATCAGCAGACCTTCGAGTACCTGCTGGCGGACGATGCGGAGCCAAGTCGCGCCGACGGCCAGCCGAATCCCGAACTCCTTCTGGCGCGCAATGCCTTGCGACATCAGCAGTAGCGCGACGTTGACGCACCCATTGAGCAGCACGAGGCCGGCGGCGATGGACTCCAGCGCGAGGTTGTAATACGTCTGCGGGCCCGTCCGGCCCGTATGTGTGTCGACCGCGCGTGCGTCCCAGCCGTGGTTCGTGTCTGGATGTTCGCCCGCGAGCTGCAGCGCGATGTTGTGCACCTCATCGTGAGCCTGTGCGACGGTGATGCCGGGCTTCAAGATGCCAACCACCGTCAATGACCGCAGTTCGCGCGGACCCGTTCGTGCCGCCACGAGATCGAAGGGCACCCACACGTCAGCTGATTGGAACACCGAATCCAGACGGGGATCGAACACTCCGACGATGGTACGAGCGACTCCGTCCAGAGTGATGGCGCTGCCGATGACGGCCGGATCCGCTCCCAGGGCCGTTTGCCACAGCCGGTTGCTGATGACTACGACTTTCGGACGTTCCGGCAGATCCTCTCCGTCACGGAATCGTCTGCCCTGCGCGACGGGCAAGCCCCAGATATCGAGAAGATTGGCTGTGACGAGCCACGCACCGAGCCGGGTGGCCTGGCCGCGGCCGGTGAGCGTCAGGGTGCCTCCCGTCCGTGCGCCAAGCGACGCGAATGCGTGGCTGCGATCCCGGATATCGAGAAAATCGGGGAGCGAGACACCGGCCCTGTCGTTCGCATGACGGGTATCGACGCTGAAGATCCATCCGAGGCGTTCCGGACGCTCAATCCATGTGTTGATGAACGCGACCGCGTTGGTGCCGAACGCGAGTGTGGTCGCCCCGATGCCGAGCGCGAGAATAGCGCACGCGAGCGCCGACAATTTGGCGTGGCGTACTACGCTGCGAAACGCCTCGCGGAGGTCGAAAAGCATGATCCGTAACCGTTTGGCTGCAGAGTGCGTCCAGTTGCCTGGCTAAGGCCTCTGCACGTTAGGTCAGGGCGTGGTATGTGTCAAAGCAAAATGCTGGCAGATTGGTACTTAGGTCCTCCGGATTTCGCCCTCCGGGTATCCGGTGCCCAAGCGCAGGGATCAAAACTGTACGCTCTTCTCTGCCGCAGCGTTGACTTCCATAGAGGCCACGTCGTCGGAGGGAGACGTCATGGAACACACTCACGGGGTCAGGCTGGACGTGTTGTTGCGGCGCGGTCCGCTCGAGTGCACGGAGGTGGCGCGGCTTGGCGCCGAGCTCGCCCGTGGACTCGCGGCCGCGCACGCGGCGGGGGTCGTCCATGGTGATATCACACCTGCCAAGTTGAAGATCACGTCCGACGGCGAATTGAAAATCCTGGATTTCCCTGCCCGTGCCAATACAGGAGAGGACGCCGGCGACGCCCGTACGGCGGACATCTTTGCCGCCGGTGCGGTGCTGTACCAGATGGCGTGCGGCCGGGCGCCGTTCAGCGCCTCGAATCCGGAAGCCGCGGTCAGGGCAATCCTGAACGGGAAGGTGCCGCTTCCGTCGCAGGTCCACCGCGGCGTTCACCGTGCGTTGGAGCGGATTATCATCCGCGCGCTCGAGCCGATTCCTGCGCGCCGTTACGCCTCCGCGAACGATCTCGCGCGGGCGCTCGAGGCCTTGGAGATGACGCGAGGTTGCCGGGAATCCGCGCACGCTGAGCCATCCCATAACCTCGCGATTCCTGATTCGTCGATTCGCTGATTCGGTGGATTCAGCGGTTCACGGATCCAGGCGAGGATTGGCGATTCGTGATTCGCGATGAGGGATCAGGGATTTCCGGAGTGAAGCCTCTCGATCATCCGATCGAACGCGTAGAGCAGATCCTCACGGTTCGAGTACGGTCCCGGTGTGTACGCCCGCGATGAAATGCCGGCCTGCGAGAGCTCGCAGACATGCCAGTCCTGCCGGTTCGTCATGTCCCAGAACTCGATGGCGTCGGACGCGTCGAATGCCGGCGACGCCATCGCGCCGGGATGAAAATGCCATTCGCAGACGTTGATGGTGCGGTCCGGCGCAAGCGGCCACAGCGTGTGCACCATCATGTAGTCGGGGTGAAGGCTGAGGAGCATGTTCGGAAAGATCGCGTAGTAGTACACGCGGCGGACGTCGTGCGCCGACAGGCCGGGCAGGAAGGCGCGCGGACACTTCCCATCTCTCGACAGCGTCTCGACCCCGGGCCTCAAATCCATACGCCCACCCATGTACGTCGCGCGCAACGGCTCGTTCTCGCCGCTCAAGTAATGAGACAACTTGTTGAGCGCGGGATGCAGGTTCGGGCAGTGCAGACACTCGTTGTAGTTCTGGATCACGAGCTTCCAGTTGGCGCGCACGTCATAGGTAATCCGGTGCCCGAGCCGCAGCTCTTGCATCCGCCACGGTTGAAACTTTTCGGGCAGATCCGCGAGCTGCTCCGAGAGCGGCTTCCCGTCGCGCGCGAGCGTGATGAAGATGTGTCCGTCCCACGTGTCCGCACCGACTCGGTGAAGAGGGTAGTCCTCCTTGCGGAAGTGCGGCACGTCGTCCATGTGAGGCGCGCCGATCAGCTTCCCGTCCAGGTCATAAGTCCAGGCGTGATACGGGCACTGAATGCTGCCGCCGAACGCGCCCTGGTTCTCCGCGCAAAGACGCGTGCCGCGATGCCGGCAGACGTTATGGAACGCCCGCACGGCGCCGGACGCGGTACGCGTGACGATGAGGCTTTCCCCCGAGATCTCGCGGATGAAGAACTGGCCGGGCCGCTCGATCTGCTGCTCGCGTCCCGCGCAGATCCACATGCCGCAGAACAGAGCGTCCATCTCGCGCTCGAAGTACGCACGGCTCGTGTAATACTCCGCAGGCAGCGTGAAGGCCTGCGGCGGCATCACCTCGCGCGGCTTGACGACGACATCAGATGGATACGGCTTCATCGGTGGCCACGCCCACTATAGGCCTGAAACGGGACCTCGGGAAATGGGACCTGACGGCGATTGGCGTGAACCAGGTGATCGGCGGTGCGGTGTTCGCCGCCCCGGCCGCGCTCGTGGCGAACGCCGGCGGCTGGAGCCCGTGGATGATCGTGGCGGTCGGTGTGGCCTCGATGCTGATCGCGCTGTCGTTCGCAGAGGTCGCCAGCCGGTTCGACGCCACCGGCGGTCCGTATCTGTACGCGCGCGCCGCGTTCGGACAGTTTCTGTCGTTCGAAGTCGGCTGGATGATGTGGGTGACCCGCGTGGCGAGCTGGGCGGCGGTGATCAACGTGCTCGTCTCGTCGCTCGGGTTCTACTGGCCGTCCATCACCCGCGGTGCGACACGCGCATTTCTCATCACCGCGATCATCGCATCGCTCGCCGCGATCAATATCCGTGGCATTCGCCAGAGCAGCTTCGTCGTGAACCTGCTGACGCTCGGAAAGCTGGTGCCGCTCGCGGTGTTCATCGTCGCGGGCATCTTCTGGATCGACTGGGCCCGCCTGCGTCCGGGCGCGCCGCTGTCGTTTGCACAGCTCTCCTCCACCGGGCTCGTGCTCATTTACGTGTTCGGGGGGTACGAAGTTGTCCCGGTACCGGCGGGAGAAACGCGAAATCCGCGCCGTGATGTCCCTTTTGCTCTGATAACGACGATTGCGATCGTGACGCTGGTGACGCTGCTCCTGCAGGTGGTCGCGATGGGCACGTTGCCTGGATTGTCCGAATCGAAGACGCCGCTCGCCGACGCGGCCGCGGTCTGCCTCGGCGCGTCGGGCGCCGCGATGGTGACCCTTGCCGCCGTGCTCTCGACGTCCGGCAACAATATGGGGCAGGCGCTGTCCGGCTCTCGGAATCTGTTTGCGCTCGCGGAACAGGGAGACGTTCCGCGCTTGTTCGGACGAATTCATCCGCGCTTCCGCACGCCCGTAAACGCGATCATTGCGACGGCGGCGGTCTCTCTGGCGCTCGCGTTATCGGGAACGTTTCAGTCGATGGCCCAGGCAAGCGCGATCAGCCGGCTGCTCGTCTATCTGGCGACTTGTGCGTCCATGCTGCGACTTCGCGGGAGCTCGTTCAGGACAGTGGTGAAGCCCGCCGAATTTCATGTGCCGTTTGGGCCGGCGATTCCCGTCGCTGCGATCCTCATCGCATTGACGATCCTTGCCGGTGCGACGCCGGTGCAGCTCCGAAACGGGCTGATGGCGCTCGCGGCAGGAGCGGTCCTTTACGGCATCGCGGCGGCCGCGCGCAGGCGTCGGCCGGCCTAAGGGCTCGCGCTCCCGAGATCGACCGCATCGATGGGCACGTCGAGCAATCCATACCTCCACACCGCGGCAGCGTACGCGCTGGGCGTCAATAGCCCAAACGCCCAGATGGCAACCGTGAGGATCGACTGCAGCATCCCGTTGGGCGCAACGACCGCGAGGACGGGCGCGAAGAGAACCGCCAGCGTCCCGCCCGCAACCTGACTGACGAGGATCCATTCGATCGGGCGCTTCAATCGGCTCAGCCCCGCCTGCTGGATTTCGCGGTGGCTTCGGAGGAGCGAGACGATCGCGGCAACCGGCAGCACGAGGCCTAGCAGTACGAGTAACGGAAAGCCGAAGATGAGGAACACGAGCACGTAGGATGTCCGCAGCTGCCCCACCGAGTCCGGCGCGAACATAACGAGCGTCGCAATCGTGATCGGCGCCAGCACGTACGCAACTCCCATCTGAATTCCTGACGACTGAACCCAGGGGCGGCGCCGCGGAAACACCTGTGTGAAATGAAAGAGGAGCAGCGCTCCCACACCGAGCGCCGACATGACGGCCGCAGTCGCAGCAGAGGGAAGCTTGGTCGGATCGGTGATCCCTCGCAGCCACCAGAACGTCGGAATGCCGAACACGACGACGTTCGCGAGCGCGAATGCAAGGAACACGCGCGTGCGGATGTCCCGCGGCGCACGGATCCACCCGCCGAGGCCGACGGCGAGATAGACGACCGCCGCGGCGGCCTGCGTGATGCCGTCGACTGCGGTGAAAACCGGTGCGGGGAGATTAGCGAGATCCAGGGCTCGTGTCAGTTGGTCGCGCGCGTGTCGCGGCGATACACGACTCGACCGTCGAAGATCGTAACGGCCACCACCGCACGTGCCACTTCGGCTTCGGAAGCCTGAAAGACATCCGTCGACAGCACGACGATGTCGGCGAGCATTCCCTTCTTCAGAGAGCCCTTGCGATGTTCGTCGAACGAGGCCAGCGCCGGCACGGACGTGAAGGCCTCCACGGCGCGCCGGAGCGTCACGCGCTCGGCCGGCGACCAGCCGCCCTCGGGGACTCCATCGAGAGTGGTGCGGGAGACGGCCGTGTGGATCGCGGCAATCGGGTTCAACGGGGCGTCGGGCCAGCCGGTGGTGAGGAGCAGCCGTGCCCGGGCCGACGCGAGACTTCCCGCCGGCCACGCGCGCGAGGCGCGCTCGGCTCCCGCGAGCCGCGCCCAGGTTTCGACGACCTCGTCGCTTGGCGCCTCGGGCGACAAAACGGTGAGCGCGCCCAATTTGCTGAAACGCGGCAGGTCCCCGGCTTCGATCAGTTCTGCTCCATCAATCCGATGGCGGCGGCCGCGCTCGGGAACCGGGTTCGATCGCGTCGCATGCTCGAGCGCGTCGAGCGCCATGTGGACGGCGCGATCGCCAGACGCTGCCAGCGTGACCTGCCAACCACGTGCGTCGAGAAGCCTGACCAGCTTGTTCAACTGGTCCGCGTCGACGTCGTTCGGACCGTTGTCGTCGAGACTTCCTTCGTACGGCAGGAGAAGCGCCGCGTGCGACGACTCGAGCGGTCCATCGAGCGTCGTCCGCGCTCCGCCGAACTTGAACAGCGGATCGTCAGGATACTTGCTCGACAACGCTTCCAGCGCGTTGAACGCTTCGTCCTGCGCCATTCCGCTCACATCGAGTGGCGCGTACACGCGAACGTTCAGCTCGCCCGCGGCGCGGGCATCGTCATACAGCCGGAAATCGTCGGACGTTCCCGCCGTATCGTGGACGCTCGTGATTCCCTGCCGGTGCGCTTCCGCGATGGCAGCCTGCAGAGCGTGGGCGCGCGCGTCGCGCGTCGGCCGGGGAACGAGTCGTGACGCCAACGCCATGGCGGCATCCCGGAGGACGCCCGTCGGCTCTCCGCGGCGTGGGTCCTTGACGATCACCCCGCCAGTCGGCGCCGTGGTGGCGCGCGTGATGCGCGCGAGCCGCATCGCCTTGCTGTTGATCCAGGCAGCACGCCCGTCTGCCGACACCAGGTATGCGGGGCGATCCGCAGCCACGGCGTCGAGCGCCTGGCGGATGGGGCCGTTCCCCGGAAACGCGTCTGACGACCAACCGCGACCGACAATCCACGGTCGACCGGGGTTGGCAGCGGCCCACGCGCGTACGCGAGCCGTGATCTCATCCAGCGTATCGGCGCCGGACAGGTCCACTTCGTCGAGGCGCAGCCCGCCGTCGATGAAACGAACGCCTGCATCGTTGAAGCCGGGAAGCACGGTTCCCCCTCGCGCGTCGATGGCGATCGTCTGAGGCCGGCGAAGACGAGTGATCTCACGGGTGCTGCCGACGCGCAAAATCTGGTTGCCGCGGACGGCAACCGCCTCGGCTGTGGACCCGGATCCGTCGGCGGTGTAGACCTTTCCGTTGTAAACGATCAAATCAACGGGGCCGCTGCTATCGTCGCGCTGCGCGCCGACGATCAACCCGGCAATGAGAGTCGCGGCGACAATTCCTACGACAACGTAAGTGGTGAGGCGGGCGGCCATGCAGTGTCCCGGGCGCGGCGGGTCGGGCCCGCCCGGCGCTCGGCCAGGCGGGCATTCTAGCACACAGGAGAAATGCTGATTTGAGATTGCTGATTGCTGATTTATTGATGATTTACGATTGCAGAATCCCGAGGTGTTATTGTCCGGACGTTGCAAGCCACGACGCGAGATTGAGATTGCTGATTGCTGATTGCTGATTGCTGATTGCTGATTGCTGATTGCTGATTGATTGATGATTTACGCTTGCGGATCGACACTAAGTCGGAGAATCAGCAAACAGAATCGCCCGGTGTTCGCCATTGCCCGGACGGTGCAAGCGACGACGCGAGCAAGCGGAGCGCAGCGAGCCACGCGACCGGAGCGAGCCGGCGCAGCGGGGAGCGAGGGCGCGTGTAGGGGAGTCCGAGGGGCTCAGCCCCTCGGTTAAGAAATGAAAGTTGCGATTCTCGGTTCTGGAGCCGTCGGGGGGTATTACGGGGCGAAGCTTGCGCGGGCGGGACACGACGTGACGTTCATCGCGCGCGGCGCACACCTGCAGGCGATTCGCGAACGGGGGCTGCACGTCAAGAGCCCGGCCGTCGGGAGTTTCACCGTTCATGCGCCAGCCGAGGACGACACGAGCCGCGTCGGTCCGGTGGATGTCGTCATCGTTTCCGTGAAGACCTACGACAACCCGACCGCGTTGCCGATGATCGCGCCGATGATGGGGTCCGATACCGCGGTTCTTACGGTCCAGAACGGTGTGGACAGTGCCGTAGAGGCAGCTGCGATCGTCGGTGAGCAGGCGGTGATCGGCGGCACGACCTACATCGCGACGGCGCTCACTGCGCCCGGCATGATCGAGCAGACGGGCACGCACCGGCGCGTTGTATTCGGCGAAGTCTTCGGCGACCTTCCCCGGCTGACCGCGCGAGTACGTGCGATCCACGACGCGCTCGCAAGCGCCGACATTCAGTCGGAAGCGGTCGACGACGGACGTGTGCCGATTTGGGAGAAGTTCATCTTCCTCGTTGCGCTTGCCGGATTCACTGGAGCGTCGCGGCTGTCGATCGGCCCTCTCTGGACCGACGCGGTCATCCGCGGGCAGTTTCTCGAGGGCTGCCGCGAGGTGGAACGCCTCGCAAGAGCCGAAGGTGTCGCGATTGCACCAGATGTCGTCGAGCGCATCGACGCGTACGTTCGCGGGATTCCGGGCACGATGCGATCATCGCTGCTCATCGACCTATCGCAGAACAAACGGATCGAAGTCGAAGCGCTGCACGGAGCGGTCGTCAGACGCGCCGAACGCGCAGGTCTACCCGCTCCGATTATGGCGACGCTGTATGCGGTGCTCAAGCCCTACGCAGACGGCACGCCAAATCCGCCCGTTGTAACGCAGGCGTGAGTTGCTGATCGGGCGACTCAGGCGCGGTTCACGAGTGCCGCGCGGTACGCGGCCATCCCGCCGCGCACGTTGGCAACCGCGGGAAACCCTTCGCGTGCGAGGAGACTGGCAGCCAGCGACGATCGGTAACCGCCCTCACAGATAGTTACCAGCAGCACGTCGCGCGGAAGCTCGTGAGCGCGCGCAGGAATGTCCCCGACTGGCAGATGGATCGAGCCTTCGATGTGGCCGAGCCGCCATTCGTGAGGTGTTCGGACGTCGACGATTCTGAGTCGTTCTCCCGTGGCGACACGTTTCTGAAGGTCCTCCAGGGACATCTCGGGAGTGCTCTTCGCGGGCAGTCCGGCCGCGATCCAACCGTCGAATCCGCCCTCGACGAGTCCCACGACGTCATCGAGCCCGACGCGCAGCAGCTGCCTCGCGACTTCTGCAGCCTCATGATCGTTCCCGCCCATCAACAGAATCGGCGCGTTTGCTTCGAGGATCCAGGCGGCCCAGTAGCCGATCGACGGTCCCATGGCGATATTGAGCGCTCCGGGCGGATGCGCGGTACTGAAAGCCCGGTCGGACCGCAGGTCGATCATGGCCGCGCCCTCGCGCAGTGCGCGGTACGCAGCATCGGCCGGAATCGACGCGAGTGGAGGCACCGCCTCTCCGAGATGCAGAAGCGGGGGACCCTGCTGATTCATCCGCTTCATGCGCCTGAAGTACGGAGGCGTTTCGGGCAGGTCGCCGAGAACCGCCTCGACGAACTCCTCACGCGTCCGGTCCTTCAGCATCGGGTTCGATATCCGCTCGCGTCCGATTGTCGAACGAGGATCTGCGGCAATTCCGGTCCCGCACAGCGAGCCAGCTCCGTGCCCCGGATGGATTTCCACCGCGTCGTCGAGCGCGAGCAGCACGTTGAACAGCGAATCGAACAAGTGCTCCGCAAGCGCGTGCGTCACTGAGTCTCCGAGGAGATCCGGGCGTCCGACCGCGGCCACGAACAACGTGTCGCCGGTGAAGACGCGGTCCGGTTCGCCAGGGGCGCGCGTGACGATCGAGATGTGCTCGGGCGTATGTCCAGGGGTATGGAGGAACTGCAGCGACAGGTCCCCGAACTGCATGGCGTCTTGGTGCTGGACCGCGTGGGCCGGGTAGGCGAGCGACGATCCCGGGCCGGCAACGACGCGCACGCCAAGCGCCGCCAACTCACGCGCGCCGGATACGAAATCAGCGTGAATGTGCGTCTCGATCGCTGCGGCGATCTGCAGCTGTTGCTGCCGAGCGGCCGCGACGTACACGTCGATATCGCGCCGCGGATCGATGATAACGGCCTGTCGCGTGCGCGCGCACGCGAGGAGATACGACGCCTGCGCCAGCCCCGCATCGAAATACCGCTGGAACATCAGATAAGATTCCTGTTGGAGTGCTCTCGGATCATAGCACCGTCACCGCGGATGGACGGCTGTCGCTCACGTGACGATTACGTCCGCGATGATCGGGATCGTGATGGCGTGCGGAGCCGCGGCTGGCGCTCTCGGCGCGCTCCTCGGCATCGGCGGCGGCGTATTCCTCGTTCCCTTCCTCAACGCCTGGTTCGGCATCGAATTCAAGACGGCGGCGGCAATCAGCCTCGTCACGGTGATCGCGACGTCGAGCGCGGTCTCGGCAGGCACGACCGGCCGAAATCTGATCAATCTCCGTCTCGGGATGCTCCTCGAGGTCGCGTCCGCCGCCGGCGGAGTCGCCGCGGGCCTGACGATCGCGTACATCTCGGACATTGCCCTGGAGCGCGGGTTCGCCGTCGCGACGGCGCTCATCGCGCTGCTGATGCTGACTCGCCTCGAACGCCGCAACGTGATCCTCGATCCCGGGGCGGACCCTGGCGCGCTCGGCGGACGGTTTCACGATGAGGAGAGCGGCGGAGAAGTCGTCTACCGCGTTCGCCGCCTCCCCGCCGCGCTCGGGATTTCTTTCCTCGCAGGGAATGTCTCCGCTGCTTTCGGCATCGGCGGCGGAATTCTGAAGGTGCCCGTGCTCACCGCGTGGTGTGGCGTGCCGATGCGCGCGGCGGCCGCAACGAGCTCCTTGATGATCGGCGTCACTGCCGTTGCATCGGTTCCGATTCAGTATGCGCATGGGTACGTGAAGCCCCCGCTCGCAGCGGCCGCAGTGCTGGGCGTGCTTCTCGGATCGCGGGCCGGTCTATGGTTCGGCGGACGCGCGCGCGCGAAGTCGCTCAAGGGACTGATGGCGGCAGTTCTGCTGCTCGTGAGCCTGATTTACTTCCGGAGAAGCCTGTGACGACCGATCAGCTCGCGCCGCTCGAACACAAGCTTGGTCGCTTGCTCGTGGCCGGGGTATTCGCGAGCGCGGCGTTTTTGGTCGCTGGGCTGTTGCTCTGGCTACGCGATTCCACCGGATCGGCAGCGGCATGGTTGCTCAACGCGGGGCTCGTGACGCTCATGGCGACGCCCATTCTGCGCGTCGTCGTCTCGGTCACGGAATATGTGAGGCTTCGTCAGTGGTTTTTCGTGGCCGTCACGATCGTCGTCCTGGCGGAATTGACGGTCACGGTCTGGGCCGCGCTCTACAGGATTTCGCGCTCACCGTAAGCTTCGGGACTGGACGGAATCGCTCCCTCCTTCATCTCGGCGGTGACTTCTTTGAGCCGCTCGTCGGTCACCGCACGCATTTTCTGGAGCAGATCGGCGATCCGCTGGGCCTGAAAAACGACGGTGGCGAGGTCGCGGTGCAGGTTTGGATCCGGATAGCCGTGCTCAATGAGATCGCAGTGTCCCACGATCGTCTGAAGCGCGCCGTTGATCTCGGAGGCGATCGATAAAGTCACCTCGGTCATCGTCTCCATCGAACGGTGTTTGCCCACCGCAATCTGCAGCTGCTGTGCGACGTACGCAATCGCAAAAATCTCGGCGATTGGCGTCAGCGCGTCGATGTGCTGCTGCTGAAACGCGTGCTTTCGCCGTGAAGCGACGTTCAACGTACCGACAACGCGTCCCTTCGCGACGAGTGGGAGGAGCAAGGCAGACAACAATCCGGAACTGTGCAGCACGTTGACGTCGAGCAGGTCAGGGGCACTCTCGCCGGTGTCGGCCAGGTTCAGCGGCTCGCGAGAGCGCACGACGATGCCGAGAGCGGTGCGTTCTGTTTTGAAAACGACGTCGGGCCGGGGACGTGTGCGGCGCTCCTCCTCATCGGCCCGTGCCGTGTAGGTCTGAAACTCCCGGCCATTGTCCGAGAGCAGTGCGAGCCCAACGCGGTCGCAAGGCACAACTCGGACGATGCGCTGCGCCAGTGCCTGGAACGCAAGCGGCACGTCGACCGAGCGCGTGATGATTTCGAGAATGGCGTTCCACGTCTCGAGCTGCTCCACCTGGCTGACAGCCTCCGACCGGATGTGCTCCTCGCGGGAAAGCGTGCGCGCGAGTCCGCCAATCCGACGCGTGGAAACGACCGCAAGGATAATCGTCACGGCCCATGCCGCCACGACCTGCACGAGCACCAGTGGCCGGCGCGGCATTCCCCCCGCCATGGTCCAGGCGACAGCCTCGACGACGGCGAAGAGGGCGACGAGACCCCAGATGCCCAGAACTGCCGCGCGCGGGTGCCGCAACTTCATCGCAGAAGGCCAGTATATGGCGGATGAGACCCTTGAATTCCGACGAGCGCATCGAGCGCGTGGTCGCGTTCCGCTGCTGGTACGAGCGGAAATGAATCGAGGATGTGGCGGAACTCGTCGGTCGAGCAGCCGTAGAGCCAGGCGACGAGTGCCTGTAGACGTGCTTCATCGTCGTCGTTGCGCGTTTCTGAGAGCGCGCGGCTCAGCTCTACGATCGCGGCATACGGCTGCGAGTCGCGCGGCGGGCGTGGAACCGGCAGCCGCTGGATGATCGCGACCGTCACGTGAGTGTTCACGCGCAGCCGAACCAGGTAGTTGGCGACGAAACTGTTGAACACGCCGCACAGAAAGTACTGGACGTCCAGATCGACTGGAGATTTGAGGCAGAACACGGTGTGTGTCGACACCGTGCCCGCCGGAAGAATTGCGGCAATGAGCGTGAGGCGATTGGACGCCGACGCCACATCGCGATACGCGAGCCGCGGCCGTTTGAACCTCATTCCTAACAGCCGTTCCGCCGTGGCCCGGCGGATTGAGTGAGTGCTTGCCGCCAGATCCACGGCAAAGGGCGAGATCTGCTTGCCTTCAACTACTGGGCACGTGTTTGCGCGTCGGGAACCAGCAACGAAGTGGCGGCGATCGTCGGTGGCGTTGAGCTCGCGACCGAATGTGACGTTCCACCCCCGCTCGCTCGTCACGGCAGACACCGACTCGACGATCCGCGAGAGGATTGCGAGATCTGTCCGCGTCCGCAGCTCCGGGATCGCATTCTGATCGCCCGAGAACTCGCGTAAGAGGCCGCGCGGAATTGGAACGACCCCGGCGTCGTCGCCATCCGGCAGTCGTTCCAGTTCCACCGGGGTGCGAATGCCGGCCCGCGCCGGAACCGCCCTGGTGCTCATCCCGCGGGTGGCCGTGAGCAGCACGAATTTCAGTCCTCGATGGACCGGAAACAGACCATCGTGGTTCGCGACCGTCACGAACGTGTCGATTCCCGTCGAGTCGAGAAACGCACCGCGCAGCAGAGCGCATCCATGATCGATCGCGAAGCCTGACGGCAGAATCAGGCCGACGCGGCCGCCAATCTTCAGAAGCGCGAGGGCGCGCTCGGCGAACAACTGAAACAGGTTGGCGTGGCCGCGGCCCTGAAACCGGTACACGCCTGATTCACGGGCAAATGCCGTCAACCTTCCGGCATCGCTCGATTCGCCGCGATCGCCGCGCAGCATCTCCCATGGGGGATTGCCCAGGACCGCGTCGAAGCCGGGCGAGCCAAGTGAACGCCCATCGGGGTCAAAGAAGACCTCGGGAAATTCCAGCGGCCAATGAAAGAAACGTTCGCGGTGGGACACGCTTGCGCATTCATCGAGAAACGACTTCGCGGTCCCGGCGGGAAGGCGCGGCCCGGCTCGCCCCAGCACGCCATCGAGGAGCGCGCCAAACATACCTGACGTCAGAGGACGACCGTCGCGGAACCACTCCGCACACCACAGGTCTGAGATGGTTTTCCACGCCGCGAGTCGAGGCTCGGCGTGAAGCGTCCGTAACAGATCTTCTTTCGCGCGGACCTGCGCGACAGTGTCGCCCGGATCCATTGCCAACGACACACGCCCGGCGACGACCGATTGCATGATCCGATCGAGCATCTCGACATCGAATAACGGCAAAGTGGCTTGCGGCCGGCGGCCGCGCATCGGAGGCTGCCGAGCGATGTCGGTCGGCGAAGCTCCGGCGATGCTGTTGCCGGCGAGCAGGTGGTGATCGAGAAAGGTGAGCGGGCGATCCGCGGCAAGAGTCGCAAGCCATAGCGACAGGCGCCCGAGCTGCACGGCCATGGGGTTGACATCCACACCATACAGGCACCGCTGCGCGATGAGGCGCCTGAAGCCCGCGCGATCCGACTCGAGCACGTCAAAGCTCGAAATGGCGTCCTCGCGAAGCAGCGCTGCTTCATACGCAGAAGCCAGATACCGGCACGCCGCGACCAGGAAGGCACCGCTGCCCATGGCAGGGTCGACAATCCGAAGCGACAGGATTTCGGTCGGCGTCGCGCGAGCAACGAGGGGAGCGAGCGTCCTCCGAACGAGGAAATCGGTGAGCGTCCGGGGCGTGTAGAACGTTCCGGTCGCCTTCCGGCGTCCGGAGCGGACGAGCGTCAGCGTCCCGCGGTCTCCCTCAACAGCCGCAGGAGCGTAGTCGAGGATGCGTTCGTACACTCCGCCGAGTTGTTCCACGCCGAGGTCCGCGTACGCAATGGGGAGCCGTCCGTGTGCACTGGTTCGCGTGGTCAGCGCGAGCATCGCCTCCCTGACCGCTGCGTCATCGAGCCGCACCGATTCTGCGAGCGGCGCGCCCAGCGGCGAAAACAACCGCCCATTGAACGCAGGAACGCGAAGCGTACCCGCGTGGCAGCCGTCGTGTGCGAGGCGCGCGATGGCCTGAAGCGCCTCCCACAGCCCCAGTGGCCGTCCCGATCGTGTCAGTGGTTCGCGAAGCGACTCGATCGTGTAGCTCTCGCGAAACACCGGGTGCCAGGTCGGCACCAGTCCGCGTGCTTCGGCGAAGAGAAGGAACAGCATGCGGTAGATGACGACCAGCGACTCTTCCAGCAGCACGGCGGGCCGCGTCGTTCGGGGCCGCCCTAGCCGAGCGGTCGCGAATGCCGAGAGTAGAGCCTGTAGTGCCTCGAGCACTCCGTCCTGGAGGCACGCGCGCACCTCGGCTCTGAAGCGTTCCGATGCGAGCACGGCACGATCCAGCGCGGGGACCGGTGTCGCTGAGAGACGCTCCGACGCGAGCAGCCCCCGCAGCGCCGCTCCGGTCGAGGGCTCTCGACGAGCGATGTCCAAATCGAACTGAACGTATCGCCGCGAATACGTGCGAAGCGCATCGACGACGCGCAGCAGCGGCCCTGTGATGCAGAAGCACCACCGAATGCCACAGGCAATCCCAAGCCGCACGCTGTCATTCCAGACGGCCGCGGGGTCCCATCCCCAGGGCGTGACGACCAGAACACCACACGTGTGGCCGTCCGCCACCAATTGCGCGTGGATGGCACCGACATCTTCTCCCAATGGGATTACCGTATGCCCCAGGCTCTCCAGGAGTGGAACGGCCAGCCGATCGAATACAGCGCGCGCGCTGCTCGCGGGCCCAAGCTCCGACTCCAATCTCGACCGCCATCCAGCGGCTCCTCGCGAAAGCGTGCCGCGATCGCTGAGGAATTCCGCGGCGACGACGTCATGCGACAACAGCGATCCCGTGAGGCCCGGGATCACTCGGTGTTCTCCGCGTGCGCGACGAGAACCGCGCACAAACGAGCGGACGGTTGCAAGTGAGCCGACGACGAGAGCCTCTTGAGGTAGTTGTTCGCGTCGTTGAGCAGCAACGTCGCGACGCGCTTGCGCGCCGACAAGGTCCGGACCGTCCGCTGATCGAAAAGCCCGGGCTGCACGAGCTGTCGGGCGGCAGAGGGCAGCGCACGAAGGATCGCCTGTTCGCGTCCGGCGAGCCGTTCCGCTGCCTGCCGGTACCGCATGGCAATCTCGGAGAGCTGTGCGCCGCAATGCTGCAACAGCACTCCGCGAATGTGCTCGTCTATGGCAGTTGGAAGGGTGCTGAGTAATCTGACGGGATGCTGCGCCTGCCCACCGTGGGCCTCTGCATCGATCGCGCAGCGTGCCACCGCAATCTCGCGATGCGGGCGATTGCCGTCCGGCGTCTCGAGCGAGATCTCGTACACGGCGAATACGCCAGGATCGACGTGTCGTGACCTTTCAATAAACGTCACGACGACAGAGGTGGGGCTCCTGGAGATCGCGTGCCGGCGCAGCTCCATCAGGCGCTCCGCCTCGCGCGCCGCTTCTTCACGGAGGCCGGGCGGCGGGTCGGAGAAGCCCGCAGCCACCGTTTCTGGTGCCATCGCGCGGACCGGCTGTCGGTCAAGCACCGCTGCCGCGACCTGGGACTCGGTGACCGCATCCACCAGAAAGGCGTTGTCTCCGAGCAACGACTGGGAACGCGTCATGCGCTCGACCAGTGGCGCGAGCACGAGCCGTTCAGCCGTGTCGCGAGCGACTAGTAACAACTCGTGGACGCGAGTAGCCTGTCCGATTCGATCCACCCGGCCGGCACGTTGCTCCAACCGTGCCGGGCTCCACGGCAACTCGAAATGGATCACTATGCGGCATCGCTCGTGCAGATTGAGGCCTTCGGCGGCGGCATCGGTCGCGAGCAGGAGCGAGGAGCGGGTGTTGAACGCTTCTTGCGCGCATGCCCGCTCTCGGAGGTCCATCCCTCCGTGAAGGACCAGCAGGTTCGGCTGTACCGCGGACAACTCGCGGCGGAGCCGCTCCAACGTGTCCCGGTATTCGGTGAAGACGATTGCCGGCTCGCGCAGCCGCCCAAGCAGCCGTCGTAAGAACCGCGTCTTCGATTCGCAAAGCCGCGCGCGCCGCGCCGCCCGCAAGATCTTGCCGAGCACTCTGCGCTCCTCGCGCGGGTTGGCAAGCCCGGGTGTTCGGAGAACCGACCCGGGTTCGGCGTCCGCGAGCGCGTCTTCGTCTTCGAGCGGAAGCGAGGGTTGAAATTGAAAGGCTTCGCCGCTGTCGGCGCGGCCCGCGAGCAGCTCGAGGCGCCGCAGGATCGACGATGCCAAAGAGCCAGCACTCGACAGCGCACGTTTTCTGAGAACTACGGCTACCAGCCTCACGTGCTGGTCACTCCTCGCGTGTGCTTCGCGGCACAAGCGTGCCGTGTAATCTTCGAGCCGGCGGTGCATGCAGCGTTCGGCCGGCGTCAGCCTGACAGCGGCAACACGCCTTCGCCGTGTCAGGTGCGGCATCACCTCGGACCGGCGACGCCGGAACATGACGATCTGCGGCGCGTCGGAGTCGGTCGCGCCCAACCTGCACATCGCGTTGAACTGTTCGGCGTCGCCGGCGTGCGGGGTGGCGGTCAACAGGATGACTCGGCGAGCGCGCGATGCGACTGCGTGAACCGCGGCACGCCGTGCGGTTCCGAGCGCCGCCTGGTGCGCTTCGTCCACGACGACCGCATCCCAGGTGACCTCTTCCAGCGGCCGGAGAACCTCTGGGCGTTTGATCAAATCGCACGACGCAACATAAATGCCGGGGAGCGCCCACGGATTCACGTCAATCGGGAGCTCCGACGCTGCGCGCGCCAGCCAACGTGAGCCGGCGTCGATCGACGGGAGACGAAAATGAGTGGCGAGCTGCCGGACCCACTGATCGCGAAGACCTGCCGGCACGATGACGAGGGCACGAATCTCGGAATGCTCCGACGCGAGCTCGTTCAGGAGCAGGCTGGCCTGTATCGTCTTCCCGAGCCCTACGCCGTCGGCGATCATCACGCGCGTCACACCGTCGCGGCGCATCAGCAGCGCCGGCTCGAGCTGGTACGGCAGGATCGTCACGCGGCTGTCCCCGGCCGCAGTGAATCCGCCGGCCGGGGTCAACGCTGCAGCGAAGCCGCGGATTACTCGAATCCATGTGCCGGGAGGGACCACTCGAAACTCGCCACCGCGCGGCAAGGGTTTCGGCCGATCAAACGGCAGCAGGATGGTGCGGCACCCGCGGTTTCGTACGCTTTCCGGGCGCAGCCGCAGCGATTCACAATCGATGTAGCTGCAGCGTTCGACGAGGCTCCAGACGTGGCCGCGTACGAGCACGCGGCTGCCAGCATGCCAGATGCGAGGTGTGTGCCCCATGCCTGGACGGCATGGCAACGCGGGTGCCGTGTTGCGTCCGTGCGAGCGTACGGTGGCTGAAGTCGTGCGTGCAGAACGAACTGCGGACGGACGAGCGCTTCGGTCGTGTTCCCGTCGATAACCTGCGCGGCGGGCTTCCTTTCAGAATCTGCGCGTTCAGGCCCCCGACTGTTGATCGTTTCTTGCGTCCTCGAGCGCCCGCTTCGAGAGAATCACTGGATGGGACATGCGGCTGCGCCCCGGCTGCCGCGGTGCCGGCACGCGCACCCGTCGAATACGGCAGCCGCGCGCGTACGCGACGCCGGCGACATTGGCCGGGATTGATAGACCGGCTATCAGATCGCGAAACTCGTCGCCCTTTGACGCTGCCGCGGAGTGGCGCTTGCCGGAATCGGGCCGCGCCCATGCGCTCACGGGCATCAGTTTCAGGAGCGGACTGTCGGTTCCTTCTTCAACCCGGAAGTCCGAGAACGGATCGTGATCGAGGTCAATCTCGATTTCGAGCTCCGCCGCCTGACGCGCGCGCTCCTCCGCCTCGCGACGAAGGCGTTCCTGTTCCGCGGCTGCTTCCGCCGCGACGCGTTCGGCTTCTTCCCTCGCCTTTCGCTTGGCCTCTTCCTTCGCCTTGCGGTCGGCTTCCTCTTTGGCGCGCCGTTCCTCTTCTTCCTTGGCGCGGCGTGCGGCTTCTTCGTTCGCCCGTCGTTCGGCTTCTTCTTTGGCGCGCCGTTCGGCTTCTTCGTTCGCCCTGCGTGCGGCTTCTTCCTTTGCCCGTCGCGCAGCTTCCTCTTTCGCCCGGCGCTCCGCTTCTTCCTTGGCGCGGCGTGCGGCTTCTTCCTTCGCCCGTCGTTCGGCTTCTTCTTTGGCCCGGCGTGCGGCTTCTTCCTTTGCCCGGCGCTCGGCTTCTTCCATTGCCCGTCGCGCAGCTTCCTCTTTCGCCCGTCGCTCCGCTTCTTCCTTCGCGCGGCGTGCCGCTTCTTCCTTGGCGCGACGCTCGGCCTCTTCCTTTGCCCGTCGCTCGGCCTCTTCTTTTGCCCGACGTGCGGCCTCTTCTTTGGCTCGGCGGTCGGCTTCTTCGTTCGCCCGTCGCTCCGCTTCTTCCTTCGCGCGGTGTGCCGCTTCTTCCTTGGCGCGGCGCTCGGCTTCTTCCTTTGCCCGTCGCTCAGCCTCCTGCTTCGCCCGCCGTTCCGCTTCTTCCTTGGCCTGGCGCTCCGCCTCGTGCTTCGCCTGGCGCTTTGCCTCGTCTTGCGCCCGACGCTCCGCCTCCACCGTTTCGCGTTCGAGTCGCTCGGCTTCTTCTTTGGCGCGCCGCTCTTCTTCCCTCGCTCGGCGTTCGGTATCTTGTCTGGCCCGTCGCTCCGCGTCTTCTCTGGCGTCCCGCTCCGTGTCTTCTCTCGCCCGCCGCTCCTCTTCCAGGCGCCTTGTTTCCTCTTCTTCGGCTACCACCGCGAGCGGCGCATTCGTGACGAGCGGTTTGCGCGGCGCCGTCTCCTTCTTCTTCTGGCCAGCCGGGTCCGACCGCCGCCACTCGAACGGGGACGCCCAGGAGGATCCGCTGTCCACCGCGGGCTCCTCCGCCGTCGCGTCGGCCGCGTGCGCTGCCGAATGCGTATCCCGTGCTACAGGCTCATGCGGCGCGGCATCGTCGCGCCGCGACCGCTCGATGACCGGTGGCGGCGCCAGCGCGACATGCGCCTTCATCTCCGCCGCGCGCGCGATGAACGTGCTGACTTCGTCCGCGAACGCTGTGGGATCGCACCCCGGTATTGCGTCCGCGCTCTTCTTGCGCCGGAGCTTCCCGAACAGTCCGCCGCCCTCCTGCCCACCGTCGCCGTCGTGCGAAGACGACGCCAGCTGCGGAATCGTGTGCGTCTGGACGTGCTCGGCGCCGGACAAGTCGCGCAGGTGCGCGATGAGCTCCTGCTCGTCGCGCGGCGAGAGCAGCGCGGTCAGCAGAATGACGTCGGGAATGCGCGACGAGGTGGCGGCGATGGCAGCGTCGCGTGAATCAACGACCATCAGCTCGGCGTGCACTCGATCCCGGATGACGCGCTTGAGCACCGATGCTTGCCGGTGATCGGGCTCGAGCGCCAGAACGAACGGGGCGTGACTATGCAAGGTTCCCAGGCTCCGCGAATGGTTACGTTTTCAACATGAAGACGACGAGCACTGCGCCGACCGCCGCGAACACGAGCAGCGGCGCGTTTTCGATGCTCTGATGCCTGGCCGCCGACACGACTGCGTTGCCCAGATCCGTGGCGCGATCGCCCCACGGCGTCAAGCTGCCGCCGGCCCCGCCGTGAACGAAATCGTTGAACGCGTCGTGCACGCGATCGTCGACCGACACGAGCACCAACAGCACCGCGACGAACACCGCCGCCGAAGCGATTGCCTGCTTGATCCCCAGCTTCATTGGCGAAAGACCCCTTGTGAATTGCCGTTCGTCGTGCCGTACGAACGGGTGCAGACGCCGTCAACGCAAGCGATGTGCCGAGGCCCGAAGCGGGTGCGAAATTCCGTGCAACCCGCTCGAAAGACAAGTGAAAGGAGAGGAAACGCGCCCGCGCGCGATCGTCTTCATGCGCGCCGGTTTCAGCGCCATGCACGAATTTGACGAGGCCACTTACGAAAGTGACGAGCGAAGGCGTGTGCGCGCCGGGCGCACGCGGCTCGTCACGCGCGAGTACCGGGCCCGGCAATCGGTTCTCGGTGAACCACTTGCGCCCTGCCAGGCGGTTGCGCGCGCGTGCCGTGGCACAGCCGTTGCGATTAGGGGCCCCGTGGCGCGGCGCGTCGCCGCGCATTTACCAAAATACGCGGCCGCGCCGCTCAATCGCACCGCCCCAGCGGTGCACGGGCCAGGGAGGCTCTCATGATGCTTCACGAAATCGTCAAGAAGTTCGCGAACCAGGAAGACGGGCAGGACCTGCTCGAGTACGCGCTGCTCGTGGCGCTGATCGCGCTCGTCGCGATCGGTGCAGTCGGCCTGGCCGGCGGTGCGGTGAACACGATCTTCACCAACATCGCGAACGCGCTCACCGCGGCGGCGTAGTAACTGCGGTTCGTCAACCCGAACGGAGCTGAAGGAGCTCACACAATGATCAACTACATCAAGTCGTTCGTGCGCGAGGAAGACGGGCAGGACCTGCTCGAGTATGCGCTGCTCGTAGCGTTGATCGCGCTCATCGCGATCGGTGCGGTCGGGCTCGCGGGCGGTGCGGTGAACACGATCTTCACCAATATCGCCAACGCGCTCACGGCGGCGGCGTAGTCACGTCACTTGCTGGTGCACGGTCCCAGACCGTGCACCAGCGTTCGTTTCGGTTCGGCAACTTTTATTCTGGGAGGAGCGCGATGCAGTCCCCAGCCGCGGTTGCGACGTTCAGACAGCTCGCCGAGGAGCGGTTCGGCCGTGAAGAAGGCCAGGACCTCCTCGAGTACGGGTTGCTCGTCGCGCTGATCGCGATGGTCGCGCTCGGCGCCGTGACGACGCTCGGGAACACGATTACGAACGTGTTCTGGAACGCGATTGCTGCCGCAAGCCTCTAACCCCGCGTTCATCGCGCTCGCGGCGGGCGCGCTGACTGCAACGGTGATCGACCTCCGCACGCGGCGCATTCCGAACGTGCTGACGGGGTCGCTGGCGGCGGTGGGAATCGGGCTCGCGGCCGCCGGGGTGAGCGGCGTATCCGTGGGCGCATCGCTCGCGGGACTCGTGCTGGGCCTGGTGCTGATGCTTCCCGGTCACATGATCGGGGCCACCGGAGCCGGCGACGTGAAGCTGATGGCGGCGGTCGGAGCGGTCATCGGAGTTCACGTGATCGTGAAAGCGTTTCTGTTTACCGCGCTCGTCGGCGGGGTGCTGGCAATCGCGGTGGCGCTCAGAAGGCGCCGACTCGGCGCGACGCTCTCCGGCACGACGCGCCTGATTGCCTCCCCAGCCGGCGCGCGACAGGAAATCCAAGGCGCCACGAAAGCGAGCCGGTTCGCCTACGGGCCGGCCATCGCGCTCGGGAGCCTTATGGCAGCCCTGATCGGATGACAGACGAGGTCGATATGCGCATGAGACTTCGCAACCAACGCGGGAACGCTCTGATCGAAACGGCCATCACCGTGCCGATCGTGCTCTTGATTGCCGTCGCCATCTTCGAGTTCGGCCGCGCGTATCAGACGCAGCAGGTACTGACCAACGCTGCCCGCGAAGGCGCGCGCCAGGCGATCCTCGAAGGCATCACCGATGCTCAAGTCCAGACGACGGTGCGCAATTACCTGACGGGAGGCGGTCTGACGGGGGTCACTCCCACGATCAACCGGACCGTTTCGTTGAATCCGGCGGGTGGGTGTCCGTGCGGGACGCGCGTCACCATCACGTATCCGTTCAGCTTTATCGTCCTCCAACCGGTGGCTCAGTTGGTGGTTCGCAGTTCGACCGTGGGAAGAGCGATCACCATGCAGGCGTCCGCGATGATGCGGAACGAATAACCGAGGGAACCGTCATGCGAAACCGAATCTTTGCCGTCCTCGCTCTCGCCGTGCTCGCCGGCGGCGGATTGGCGTACGGCACATACAACTTCATCAACAACCAGCCGGTGAAGTCGGCCAACACGCCGACGCAGCCGGTGGTCGTCGCGGCCGCGGACCTGCAGCTGGGCGCCGAGCTCAAGAAAGAAGATTTGCTCGTCGTGCAGTTCCCCACCGGCAAGGCGCCGGACGGCACGTTCGCGAAGCCTGATGAAGTCATCGGCCGCGGACTGATCGTCCCGATCGTCAAGAACGAGCCGATCCTCCGCGCCAAGCTCGCGTCCAAGGAGGCTGGCTCGGGGCTGCCGCCGGTGATTCCCGAGGGCATGCGCGCCGTGTCAGTCCGCGTGAACGAGGTCGTCGGCGTCGCGGGCTACGTGCTGCCCGGCAACCGAGTCGACGTGCTCGCCACCGCGAGTCCGACCGATCAGCACTCGGATACCACGACGAAGGTCATTCTCTCGAACGTGCAGGTCGTGACGGCCGGCACCCGCATGGAGCAGGACCAGGAGAAAGACAAGCCCGTGCAGGTGACCGTCGTGACGCTGCTGGTGAGCCCCGAGCAGTCCGAACGTCTGGCCCTGGCGAGCACCGAGGGCAAGATTCAGCTGGCGCTGCGCAACCCGCTCGACCTCGGCGCCCCGGAGACGCCCGGCATCAAGACCGCGGGTCTTCTGGGCAATGTGAAAACGCCGGGCCCCGTCCGACAGGTCGCTTCGTCGTCGCGCCCGCGCGCGGCGGCGCAGCCGGTGACACAACTGGCGCCGCCTCCCCCGCCGCCGATGCCCACGGTTGAAATCATTCGCGGCGATAAGCGCGCGACGGAAGTGATCAAGTAGCTGTCACCCGACAGCTCATATCTGACGGTTTTGGAGGACCCCATGAATCCGGCTTGCACGGCAGAGTCTCGCGGCAGGCACCGCTCGTTCGTCGCGGCGCTCGTCGTGTTCATCATCGTGATCCTCGTCGCGGCGCCGCAGGCGGCGCAGCAACAGCAGCAGCCGCCCGCGTCCTTTGCGACCAACGGCGGACTCACGGCCCCGGCGCCGCCGGCCGCGGAGATCAATGCGACCTCCATCGACCTGCTGGTCGGCCGCTCGACGATCCTGAACGTCGGCGCCACGGTCACGCGCGTGTCGCTGACCGTGCCGGACATCGCCGACGCGCTGGTGACGACGCCGACGCAGCTGCTGATTCACGGCAAGCAGCCGGGGATCATCTCGATGTTCGTGTGGGACAAGAGCGGCGCGATTCGCACCTACGAGGTGAACGTGCGCCGCGATCTCAGCGCGCTGAAAGAGCAGGTGAAGCAGCTGTTCCCCGGCGAGGGGATCACGGTGACGGGCAGCGGCAAGGACGTCGTGCTCTCCGGCGTCGTGTCGGGCCAGTACGTGATCGACAAGGCCGGCGATGTAGCCACCGGATTCGTCGAGAAGAAGGAGAACGTCGTCAACCTGCTGAAGCAGCGTGAGGGAGTCGCCTCCAACCAGGTGCTGCTGCGCGTCCGGTTCGCGGAAGTCAGCCGCAACGCGCTGCAGGAGCTTGGCGTCTCGCTCTTCTCAGACGGCAATAACAACTATTTCGGTCGGACCTCGACCCAG
>JBKPTT010000150.1:0-21858 GCA_046735635.1 Acidobacteriota bacterium
TCAAGCAGAAGACGGCATACGAGATGTGTGATATCGTCTCGTGGGCTCGGAGATGTGTATAAGAGACAGTCCTTGCTGAGGCCGCTCGACGCAGTGATGGTGATCTTCTGCTCCTTCTGCGTCGCCATGTCCTTGGCCGAGACATTCACGATGCCGTTCGCATCGATGTCGAAGGTGACTTCGATCTGCGGCACGCCTCGCGGCGCGGGAGGCAGACCCGACAAGTGGAACTTGCCGAGCGGACGGTTGTCGCGCGCCATCGGCCGCTCGCCCTGCAGCACGTGGACTTCGACGCTCGTCTGGTTGTCCGCCGCGGTCGAGAACGTCTCGCTCTTCCGCGTGGGGATCGTCGTATTGCGCTGGATGAGCGTCGTCATCACGCCGCCCAGCGTCTCGATGCCGAGCGACAGCGGCGTCACGTCGAGCAGCAGCAGGTCCTTCACCTCGCCCGCGAGCACGCCGGCCTGGATCCCCGCCCCAACGGCCACTACTTCGTCAGGGTTGACGCCCTTGTGCGGTTCCTTGCCGAACAGCTCCTTCACGATCGCCTGGACGCGGGGGATACGGGTCGATCCGCCCACGAGCACGACCTCGTCGATCTTCGAGGAGTCGATCCCCGCGTCGGAGAGCGCCTGCTTGGTCGGGCCCACCGTCTTCTGCAGCAGATCCTCGACGAGCTGCTCGAACTTCGCGCGCGTCAGCTTCATCGTCAGATGCTTGGGCCCGGTCTGGTCCGCCGTGATGAACGGCAGGTTGATGTCGGTCTCCATCACCGTGGAGAGCTCCATCTTGCCTTTCTCAGCGGCTTCCTTCAGACGCTGGAGCGCCATGCGATCCTTGGAGAGATCGATGCCTTCCTGCTTCCTGAACTCGGCGACGATCCAATCGATGATTCGCTGATCGAGGTTGTCGCCGCCGAGGTGCGTATCGCCGTTCGTCGCCTTCACCTCGACGACGCCCTCGCCGACTTCGAGAATCGAAATGTCGAACGTCCCGCCGCCGAAGTCGTACACGGCGATCGTCTCGTCCTTCTTCTTGTCGAGCCCGTACGCCAGCGCGGCAGCCGTGGGCTCGTTGACGATGCGCATCACCTCGAGGCCGGCAATCTGGCCGGCATCCTTGGTCGCCTGGCGTTGGGCGTCGTTGAAATACGCCGGGACGGTGATGACCGCCTTCTTGACGGGCTGGCCGAGGTACTCCTCCGCGGCCTGCTTCAACTTCTGCAGAATCATCGCGGAGATTTCCGGCGGCGAGTACTCCTTGCCCCCGGCGTTCACCCGCACGTCGCCGTTGGAGGCGCGGATGACGGAGTACGGGACCATCTTCATCTCTTCGCTGACTTCATCGAACTTCCGCCCCATGAAGCGCTTGATCGAAAAGACGGTGTTCTCCGGATTGGTGACCGCCTGGCGCTTCGCCACCTGGCCGACGAGGCGTTCTCCCGATTTGGTGAAGCCCACGACCGAAGGCGTGATGCGGCTGCCTTCCGGATTGGTGATCACCACCGGCTCTCCGCCTTCCATCACGGCGACAACCGAGTTGGTGGTCCCCAGGTCGATACCAATAATCTTGCTCATGCCGTTTGTCCTCACGTCCCGCCGCCAAGCTCAGGCGGCAAATCTTTATAATGTCGATAATATAAAATATGAGCGCAAAACAGTCAAGCTGTTCCAATGCACGACTTGTAAGTTGGTGCTAGAATGACGGTTGCCAAGCCTGCCTGGGGGACCCGGGGCTTTCCGCCCCGGTTGTTGGCCGGGCTTATGTCCCGGCAAGTAGAGGTCGATATGCCCCGCCTCGCGCGCTACCTGCGAGTCTCCGCAGCTCTTCTCTTTGTCTGCGCGTCATTACTACCGGCGCACGCGTGGTCGCAAACACCCTCGGCTGGTGCGAGCCAGACGATCGCGGCAGATCCGCCGGCGCACGTCTCGTACGTCGATGGCTCGGCCGTTCTGGAACGTGACGGCCAGTCCGACTCGGCGCCTTTGAACATGCCGCTTCTTGCTGGCGATCGGCTGCGCACGCAGGGTGGCCGCGTCGAAATTCTGTTCGCCGACGGGAGCACGCTCCATCTCGACGCCAACACGACGCTCGACTTCCAGTCCGACGAGCTCGTGCGACTCCTCGATGGACGAATCCGCCTGGCGATTCCAGGACCCGATCGTCGCGTCGCGTATCGCGTCGACGCTCCATCCGCGTCCGCGATCGTTCTTCAGCCCGGCGAGTACAAGGTATCGGTGCTGCATGCGTCGCGCGACGGCGAGATCGAGCTCGCCGTTCTGCGAGGCGCGGCGAAGCTCGTTAACGACCATGGACGGACTGCGCTTCGCGCGGGCGAGCGCGCGTATGCGACCGCGAGTACTGTGCCGTCGTCTCCGTACACCTACAACTCGGCGAGCTGGGACGCCTTCGATCAGTGGTCAGAGATGCGCCGCGATCAGCGTCTCGGGATGTCGACGCAGTACCTGCCGGACGAGGTTCGCCCGTACGGGCCGGTGTTCGACCAGTACGGCACGTGGCAGTATCAGTCGTCCTATGGGTACGTGTGGTATCCGACGGTGGCCGCCGGCTGGAGGCCGTATTACCGCGGACGTTGGGTCACGATGCATCCGTACGGCTGGACGTGGGTCGGTGTCGAACCATTCGCCTGGCCGACGCATCACTTCGGCCGGTGGGGCTTCTCCGCGGGAACGTGGTTCTGGATCCCCGGTGCCACGTGGGGTCCCGCGTGGGTGTCGTGGGCGTACGCTCCGGGATATGTGAGCTGGTGTCCGCTCGGCTGGAACAACCACGCCCTCTTTCAAATCAACGTCTATTCCGGCGCCTACTCGCCATGGACCGCCTGGACCGTCGTCCCGCGTCCGTACTTCGGCGTCGGGTACGTGCATGCGCATTACGTGCATCATGTCGACCCGCACGTGTGGCAGACATCCACGCCGCGGTCCACCGCGCCTGCTACGACAGGGTACGCCGTACCGCGCTCCGCCGCGCCCATTCGCGCTGCCGGTGCGGCGCCGCTGCAGCGAACCGCGTCGACCGTGTACACGAATCTCTCGCCTGGAGTCTCGCGAGTCTCGCCGGGCGGCCGCCGCGTGATCGTCGGCGAACCGCGGAACACGCTGGCGCCGCCGGCAGCCGCCGAGCAGCGATCGGCTGGCGACTCGTACGCCGTCCGCCGCGCGACGCCTCCGGGCGTTCCTGCCGTCACACCCGAGTCCGTGCGGCGCTCGTTTGGCGCGCCGGGACAAATCGATGGAAGCGGAGATCCCAACGCGGGGCGCGCGGTGCCGCGCGATCCGATGTACCGCTCGTCGATGCCATCGGCGCCCGTCTACGGCTCCGATCGCCCTCTGTCGCCATCCTCGCCGCCGGAGACTATATATGGTGGCGTGGCGGTTCCGCGGCAATCGCCAGGCGCGGCGGGGTCTGGAACCGAATCACGTCCGCCTGGCGGATTCGATCGGCACGCACCGCCTGCCCCGCCTTCAGGTCAGCCGCCGGCGGCTCGTGGCGGCGACGGGGATGGTAGAGGCGGCGGCGACCGTGGCCAGGGCGGCGGCGGCCGTGGCCAGGGCGGCGGACCGCCTCCCGCCGCCTCGGGGGGAGCCGGCGGTGGGCACACGCGTGGCGGTCCACCTGCCGGCGGACAACCGACCGGGGGACATGCCCTTCCGCGCGGCCGCGGATAGACGCGCTGCCACAATCGCCGGAATTGCCAGCATTGCCACGGTTGATTTGAAGAATTCAGGGCACGCGGTTTTGGCAATTCTGGCGAGTATGGCAATCTGATGGTATGCGAACTACCATCGATAAGGCAGGGCGCGTGGTGATACCGGCGAGCGTGCGCGCGCGCGCCGGGTTCATGCCGAACACCGAACTGGAAATCACCGTCGACGAGTTCGGCGTCCGCCTTGAACGGGTCGCACCGGGACCGCGGCTCGTCCGCGTGGGGCGGCGTCTGGTCGCGCGGCCCACCGCATCCGCCGACGCGCGCCCGGATGTCGACGTCGCAGCGCTCGTGGAAGAAGAGCGCAATCGGTGGCCGTAGCCGCCACGTTTCTCGACACCAGCGTGCTTCTGGCCGGGCTCGTCGATTTCGGACCGCAGAGCGCGCCGGCACAGTCGCTGATGCACGCGGTGGCCGAGAAGCATGTGTCGGCCGCGACGGCATGGCATTGCTGTCTCGAGTTCTACTCGGTCGCCACGCGCTTGCCGCCGGAGTTCAGACTCACTCCATCCGAGGCGGCGCAGTTGCTCGACGAGGAGGTGTTCTCGAGGGTGCCGGTCCACGAGCTTCCGTCCGGAGACCGCCAACGATTCCTGCAGGCGGCGGCGCAGGATGCGACCGCGGGAGGCCGCATCTATGATTCACACATCGCCGAGGTCGCGCGCGCCGTGGGAGCCCAGGTGATCGTCACCGACAACCGGCGCCATTTTCTTGCCTCCTTGCGTCACGGGATCCGCGTGGAAACGCCGGCCGAGTTCCTGAAATCGCTGAAGGGCCGCTGATAAAAGAACTGCTGAATTTCAATTGCTGAATGCTGATTTATTGTTGATTGAAGAAGTGGAGAATTCCGGATTCGAGAATCGTCAATAAATCAGCAATCGTCAATCAGCATTTCAGCCGAAACCCCTATGGCCACCTACGTCGTGAAAGTCGCCCGCAACGCGGGCATCATCGTCCT
This sequence comes from Acidobacteriota bacterium, assembly GCA_046735635.1. Taxonomy (GTDB): domain Bacteria; phylum Acidobacteriota; class Vicinamibacteria; order Vicinamibacterales; family 2-12-FULL-66-21; genus JALZOC01. The sequence goes on from JBKPTT010000150.1 coordinate 4,686, forward strand.
GTTCATCATCGCGGCGCTGTTGGGCATCGCGAGCGGCGTCATCTTCGCGTACGGCGGCGACCTGCCGCAGATCTCGGCGCTCGATGATTACGCGCCCAGCACCATCACACGGGTGTATGGCTCGCGCGGCGAGGTCGTCGGTGAGTTCGCCGTGCAGCGTCGTGAAGTCATCGCGTACGACGCGATGGCGCCCAAGCTTCGGCAGGCGATCATGGCGGCCGAGGACGCCGATTTCGAGCGCCACATCGGCCTCAGCATCCCGCACATCGTCATGGCGGCGACGCGCGACGTGCTTGGCGCGGTTCGCGATCGCCTCACGGGGCGCAAGTCGCGCCCGAAGGGGGCCAGCACAATCACCCAGCAGCTCGCGCGCGGGCTGTTTCCCGAAGCCGTGGGCTTCCAGATTGGCGACATCAGCCTCGAACGCAAGATCAAGGAAGCAATCGTCGCCGTTCAAATCGAGAAGCGCTACACCAAGCGCGAGATTTTCACGCTCTACGCCAATCAGATGTACCTCGGCGAAGGCGCGTACGGAGTCGAGGCGGCGGCGCGAACCTACTACGGCAAGTCGGCGAAGGATCTCACGCTCGACGAGGCCGCGATGATCGCCGGGCTCTTCCAGACGTGGCGCAACGCGCCGACCGTCAACATGGACCGGGCGAAGCGCCGACAGACCTACGTCCTGCAGCGGATGGCCGAGGACGGGTATATCACGCGGCAGGAAGCGGACGAGGCGAGCAAGCGTCCGATCGTGCTCGCGAGCAACGCCAATCAGAACGATTCGGTCGCGCCATACTTCGTCGAAGAAGTGCGCAAGGAGCTCGAAGCGCGGTACGGCGCCAAACGGCTTTACGAGAACGGCCTTTCGGTCTATACGGGTTTGGATGTCAAGCTGCAGGAGGCGGCGACTCACGCGCTCGACGAGGGCCTGCGACGAATCGACAAGCGCCGCGGCTTCAGAAAACCGAAGCGGAACGTGCTTGCGGAGCGGCACTCGCTCGACGCATTCCGGGATCCGCGGTGGGACCGTCACATCGCCGTCGGCGATATCGTGCCCGCGGTCGTCACGAATGCCGACGGCTCGACGATCCAGGTCCGCGCAGGTGCGCTTCGACTCCTCATCGACAAGAAAGGCTTCGCGTGGACCGGGAAGCCGACTGGAGCACAGCTCGTCACGACCGGCGATGTCGTCGAGGCGAAGTTGCTGAGCGTCGACGATACGGCGCACACCGGAACGGCGTCGCTCGAGCAACCGCCGGTCATCGAAGGAGCGGTCCTCGCCATCGACAATCACACCGGACAGATCAAGACGTTGATCGGCGGCTACAGCTTCGACCGGAGCAAGTTCGACCGCGCGATGCAGGCCTACCGGCAGGTCGGATCGGCGTTCAAGCCGATCGTCTACACGGCGGCAATCGATCGCGGCTATACGCCGGTTTCAATCATCATGGACGCGCCGACAACATTTCCAGGCGGGGCCGGCTCGCCGCCCTATTCACCTCTGAACTACGACAGGAAATTCGAAGGCCCCGTGACGCTGCGCCATGCGCTCGAGGAATCCCGCAACGTTCCGGCCGTCCGCGTGATGGACGAGGTCGGTCCGGCACACGTCATCCAGTACGCGCGCAAGCTCGGCCTGCAGTCGCCGATTCCGCCGTACCTCGCCGTCGCGCTGGGTGCCGCCGAAGCGACGCTGGTGGAGATGACGAGCGCCTACTCGGTGTTTCCAAACCAGGGCGTGCGCCTGCGTCCGTACTCGATCGCGAAGGTGACCGACCGCGAGGGCAACGTGCTCGAGGAGAACCGACCCGAACCGAAGGATGCGATCCGCGCGGACACGGCGTTCGTCATGACCAATCTGCTGCGCGGGGTCGTACAGCGCGGCACCGCGGCCAAGGCGGCGTCGCTCAACTGGCCGCTCGGCGGCAAGACCGGCACGACTGACGACTACACCGACGCCTGGTTCATCGGGTTCGATCCGGACATCACGGTGGGTGTGTGGATCGGCTTCGATCAGAAGAAGCCGATCGGACAGAACATGACCGGCGCGGAAGCGGCGCTGCCGATCTGGATCGAGATCATGAAAGCGTGGATCGGCGACCGCAAGGATCCGCCGATGTTCACGCCGCCCGGCAACATCATCTTCGTCAATGTCGACAAGGCCACCGGCACGGCGGCCGACCCGGCCACTCCGGGAACGATTTCGGAGGCGTTCATCGCCGGCACGCAGCCGGGAAGCATTCGGTAATTGCTGATTTTTGATTGCTGATTGCTGATTGCTGATTGCTGATTTATTGTCGATTGGTGATTGATGCGGGTCGCGGCTGTTTGTGCATTCCTGCTTGCGACTCTGAGCTGTGGATCACCGGCAGCTCCGAGTGATACAGGGCTGACGGGAACGGTGTACCGTGGCCCGGTCACACCGGTGTGCACGGTCAGCCAGCCCTGCGACGCCGCGTTCGCGGCGAGCTTCACCGTGCTACGCGGATCGACCCGCGTTGCCACCTTCCAGTCAGACCAGCAAGGCCATTACGACGTACGCCTACCTCCCGGCAACTACACCATCGTGCCGGACGCCGACGCACCGATCATTTCGCCGAAATCGCAGACCCGAGACGTCAGCGTCGGCCAGAGCGGAATCACGACACTCGACCTGCACTTCGATACGGGCATCCGCTAGACACGCTCACGCGCGCAGTCGCGGGCGATGCTGCCTGGCCTAGTCGTCGTCCGCCACGGCCGCTGATAGCGTCCCTGACGCCTTCTTCATCAAATAGCTCTTGATGAACCCGTCGATGTCGCCGTCGAGCACGCGGTTGACGTCGCCGACCTGCTCCTTCGTCCGGTGGTCCTTGATCATCTGATACGGATGCAGCACGTAGCTCCGGATCTGGCTGCCGAAGGCGATGTCCTTCTTCTCTCCCCCGAGTTGATCCAGCTTCGCCTGCTGCTCCTTCATCTTCAAGTCGAACAGGCGCGCCTTCAGCACCTTCATCGCCGAGTCGCGATTACGGTGCTGCGAGCGCTCGTTCTGCGACGACACGACAATGCCGGTGGGCAGGTGGGTGATGCGGACCGCCGAGTCGGTCACGTTGACGTGCTGACCGCCAGCGCCGCTCGATCGGTACGTATCGATCCGAAGGTCCTTCTCGTCGATCTCGACGTCCACGTCTTCGGGCAATTCCGGCCACACGAAGACGGAGGCGAACGATGTATGCCGGCGCGAGGCCTGGTCGAACGGAGAGATGCGAACGAGGCGATGCACGCCGGCCTCGGCAAGCAGCATCCCGTAGGCGTAGTCGCCTTGGATGTTGATCGTTGCGCTTTTGATGCCCGCTTCGTCGCCGGGCTGTACGTCGATGACGTCGCGCTTGAACCCGCGACGCTCCGACCATCGGAGATACATGCGCAGCAGCATCTCCGCCCAGTCCTGCGACTCGGTCCCGCCGGCGCCCGGATGGATCGTGACAATCGCGTTCTTCCGATCGTGCTCGCCGCCGAGCATCTTCTTCGTCTCGCCGGCGTCGACGACGGCCGCCAGATCTTCGAGCCCTCGCGAGAGGTCTTCCAGCACCGGCTCGCCGGCCTCCGCCCATTCGACGAGCACGGCCAGATCGTCCCCTTTCTTCCGGAGCGAATCGCTGAGATCGCGATCCTCCTCCAGGCGGCGACGCCGCTGCATCACTTTTTGGGCGGCCGCCTGATCCTTCCAGAAGTCTGGAGCCGAAACGCGCTCCTCTATATCGGAAAGTTCTTGTGCAGGGTGGGCGGCGTCAAAGATAGCTCCGCAAATCGGACGCCCGGCGGGTCAGATCCTGGTATTTGCGAAGCTGTTCATCGAGTTGTTGTAATGCCATAAACGAAGCGGCCTCCGACGAGCGCGGCAATCACCACCACGAGCGACAGCCACGCCACAAGATCACCGATACGATTGTAGATCGTGCGCTCGTTCAGAAAGCGAACGTCCCGGACGACGACGGCGGGCTCGAAGAGCGGGGTCTTCGCAATCACCCGGCCGTAAGGATCGACGAATCCGCTGATCCCCGTGTTCGCCGCGCGGGCGAGATATCGTCCCTCCTCAATCGCTCGCATCGACGCCTGTTCCCAATGCTGGTACGCAGCCGAGGAACGGCCGTACCAGGCGTCGTTCGTAATCGTGGTCAGCAATTCGCTGCCGTTTCGGACGAAGCGCCGAATGAGATCCGGGTAAATCACCTCGTAACAGATGGCCGTGCTTGCGAGGTGCGAGCCGATCGGCAGCAGCACCGGATCGGTGCCCGGGGTGAACGGCGCAAAATCGGCAACCGCCCCGATGATCGGACCTGCGAAGAAGAGGAGCGACTGGAGCGGCACGTACTCGCCGAACGGGACGAGATGCATCTTCCGGTATACGGCGCCGACCTTGCCATCGGGGGTGACGAGAAACGCGGCGTTGTAATAGCGCGCGGTGACCTTGTCGGTCGCCGTCGACGTTTTGATCGGCTCGACCTGGTCGCTGCCAACCAGCAGCGTGGCCCCGGCTTCAACGGCGAGGCGCCGGATGGCTGCGCCGCCCACGAGATCCTGCTCGAATGGCAGCGGCGTTGCCGATTCGGGCCACATCACGAACGTGGCGCGATCCGCGAGCGCCTGCCTGGTCATCGTCAAGTAGCGATCGGTGATCTCGGTACGCATCGCGGGATCCCATTTCTCGACCTGAGGCACGTTTCCCTGCAGCACCGCGACCCGAACGGGCTCGCCGCGGGTCAGCAGCACGGACGCCCGAAGGCGGGCGTTGCCCCATACCGAAATCACAGCGACGAGCATGGCCGTCATCGCGAGGACGGGCCAACGCGATCGGGTGGTCACCGTCAATGCGTATGCGACGGCGGTAGCAGTCAGCGCCAGCAGCGCAGATAGTCCGTACACGCCGACGACGGAGGCGAGTTGTGCGATCGGAAGAACCGTCGCCTGGCTGCATCCGAGAAGCGTCCATGGGAATCCGTCCCACACGTACTGGCGCCCAAGCTCTCCAGCAACCCAGGCCGCGGGCGCCAGCATCAGACCGGCCGGGCCGAAGCGCGCGCGAAACGTCCGCGTCGCCAGCGCGAATGCTGCCGGGAACAACGCGAGATACGCCACCAGCAACCCGGCTGCGAACGCCGCCACCGGCGTCGCGAGGCCGCCGAACGTCGTCATCGTCTCGACGAGCCAGTACAGCGTTCCGGCGAAACCGACGATCCCGGTCGTGAGGCCGAGGAGGAATGCGCGGCGCGGGCGCGGGCGCGGCGTGCGCGCAAGCGCCACGAGGAGCGGCGTCAACGCCACCCACGCGCATGCCGGATGACCGAATTTCGGGAAGCTGAGCGCGAGCAGCGCGCCCGAGAGAACTGCTAACGCGTAATCCAGGACTGGAACTGTTCTTCCTTCTTGATGCGGGTCGAAACCTGCTCGGCTTCGCCGCGATCGTTGTAGCGGCCGACGTGCACTTTGTAAAACGCCTGGGCGGCGCCCGCTGGTGGCGTGACCAGGTATGCGGGATACCCCTTGCCTGCGAGCTTCTGGACGACGTTGGTTGCCACGCCGCGGTCCCGAGTCGCAATGACCTGCACCACCCACGTTCCTGGACGACCGGCCGAGGGCACGTTCGTATCAGTCGGCGGAGGCGCAGCTTGTCTTGCCGGTACGGGCGCTGGCGGAGGCGGAGTGCCCTTCGGCTCTGCTCTTGGCTTCAATTTTTCCGCAGGCGCGCCGTCGCCCTGGAGCCGCTTGTGATAACTCAGATCGTCGGGCGGCGCTTCGGCCGCGGGCGCTGGAGCTTCGGCAGGCGGTGGCGCCGATTGGGTCACCGGCTGCGAGGGTGGTTGCGAGGTTGCCGGAGGCGTTGCGGCGGCAACCTGTTCCGGTTCCTCCCCCTGCGCCGCGCGTACGCCGCGTCCGACTTTCACGCCGCAAAGAAACACGACGACGATGACGGTGGTGGTGACGATGAACAGGAAGACGAGCTGCTTCCCGCTGAGCTGAATCTCGTGGAACCCGTCGTCGGCCGCGTCGCGTGAAAGCTCGGTCAACGTTTGTCCTGTTCGCCGCGGCCGACCAGCAGGTTGAGCATCTCGATCGGCAGCGGGAAGACGATCGTGGAATTCTTTTCCGACGCGATTTCCGTGAGCGTCTGGAGGTAACGCAGCGTAATCGTGACCGGCTCGGTGGCGATGATCGCGGCGGCCTGCGCCAGTTTCTCCGAGGCTTCGAGCTCGCCGGCTGCGTGAATGATCTTAGCACGCTTCTCGCGCTCCGCTTCCGCCTGCTTCGCCATCGCGCGCTGCATGTCGGGGGGCAGATCGACGTGCTTCACTTCGACCGACGACACCTTGATCCCCCAGGGGTCGGTGTGCTGATCGAGGATCTGCTGGAGCTGCTGGTTCAGCCGCTCGCGCTCCGAGAGCAGGTCGTCCAACTCCACCTGGCCGAGCACGCTGCGCAGGGTCGTCTGCGCAAGCTGCGACGTCGCGTAGTGGTAGCTCTCGACTTCGACGATCGCACGCCTCGGATCCATGACGCGAAAGTAGACGACGGCGTTGACCTTCACCGAGACGTTGTCGCGAGTGATGACGTCCTGCGGCGGCACGTCCATGACGATCGTCCGCAGGCTGACGCGGACCATCCGGTCAATCGGCGCGAACACCAGAATCACGCCGGGCCCTTTCGGGTCGGCCAGGAGCTTGCCGAGACGGAAAATAACCGCCCGCTCGTACTCGTTGAGGATCTTGATCGAGGTGAGCAGGTAGAAGACGACAATAGCGGCGACGATGAACAGCGGCGGAAATGGCAAGGGAATGCCTCCGCGCCGGATGATATCACCAGGGTCAGACCGGGGTCAGACCGGGGTCAGACCGGGGTCAGACCGGGGTCAGACCCGCGGTGCTGTGACAGCGGGGACACGCGCAGCTGCAAACCCTCGACGGATTGGATCCGGACCGCGGCGCCCGCCGCCACCGGCGCGTCCGCCACGGCGTTCCATATCTCGCCGTGCGCGCGAACCCGGCCGACGTCCCCCGGCGCTATTGACGTCAACGCCGTACCGATCTCATCGACCATCCCGATGACGCCCGTCACCGGGCGCGTGCGCTGCGAGTTGACGGCGAGCGTCACGAGGAACAGCAGGATGCCGGCAATTGCGACCGTCACGGGGATGATGAGACGCAGGCCGATCTGCATCTCCGGCAGCGGCGAGTCGATCAGCATGATCGACCCGAGAAACAGCGACACGACCCCGCCGACCCCCAGCAGGCCGTAGCTCGTGACCTTCACCTCCAGAACGAGCAGCGCGAGTCCGAACAGAATCAGCAGGACGCCCGCGTAGCTGACCGGCAATACCTGGAAAGCAAAAAACGCCAGCAGGAGGCATATCCCACCAGCGATCCCGGGGAGGACGGCTCCGGGACTCCACAACTCGATCGTCAGGCCGAGTGTGCCGAGGGTCAACAGCAGATAGGCGACCTGCGGGTGCGCCAGGGCACTCAGCACCCGCTGTTGCCACGTCATGGCTATGGCGGTCGTGCGCGCGCCGGAGGTGTGCAGCACTTGAGTTCGCCCGTCGAACCGCCTGATGGTTTTGCCATCCAGTTTCGTGACGAGATCCGGCACATCGTTGGCGACGACGTCGATGAGCGGAGGCGTCGCCGAAAGCGCCTCCTGCTCGGTAAACGAACGGCTCTCGAGGACGGCCTGCTCGACGAGGCCGACGTTTCGCTTGCGCTGCGTGGCCAGCGTGCGCGCGTAGGCAGCGACGTCGGAGGCCATTTTCTTCGCCATCGTGTCGTCGACCTTCTCGCCGTTTCCCGCAACCGGGTGCGCCGCACCAATGTGAGTTCCGGGCGCCATTGCGGCGACGTCGGCTGCTATCGTGATCAGGAATCCGGCGGACGCGGCGCGATTCCCCGCGGGACCGACGAAGACGGCGACAGGCGTCTTCGCGCGGATGATCGTGTTGTTGATGTCGCGGGTGGAGTCGACGAGTCCCCCCGGGGTGCGCAGCGTGATCACGACCAGGTCGGCATGGGCGGCATCCGCGCGGTCGATTACCTGGCGCACGTAGTCGGCTGCGACCGGATGGATGATGCCGTCGATCTCCGCCGTGTAGACGCCGCCGGTCTCCTGCGCCGCCGGCCGCGGCACCGCGCCGACTGCTACGAAGGCAATCACGAGTAGCCGAACAAATGGTGTCCGCATCATTTCATCTCCGCGAGCATCCGTTTGGCGTCGGCCGAGTTCGGATCGAGCGCAAGCGCGCGTTCGACCTGTTCGCGCGCCGAGCCGCTGTTCTGCAACTTCAGGTACGCCTGCGCGAGGGCAACGCGCGCGGGGGCTGTGTCCTGACTCCAGATGGATATCTTCAACGCGTCCACCGCTTCCTGCGGGCGGCCGGCGCGAAGATGAATGCGGCCGATGAGCAGATGCGCCTCCGCCTCGTAGGGCGACAGATACACCGCTTTACGAAGCTCCGCCATCGCCTCGGTATCTTCTTCCCGCTCGAAAAGGCGGCGCCCGCGATCGAGATGGAACGCCGCCAGCTCCCGCTGATCCCGTTGCGCTGAGTTGACGATCGCCTGGTCGGAGCGAGCGCCCGGCAGCACGTCTGTTTCCAGACGCATGCGCTCGAGACCCTTGGGAACCGGCAGCTTGTCGGCCGTCGCGCGCCGCTCGAGCTCCTCGTACCGGGAGGATAGCTGCCCTGCGAGCGCCTTTTCCCGGTCCGCCTCCACGCTGCTGCCCGATCCGCGGAGGGCCGCAGCGATGACGTAGTGTGCGTCGGCGTCGGCGGGGTTTCTCCGCAGGGCCTCACGGAGCCAGTACACGGCCGCCTGGTGGTTGTGGTCGAGCAGATACGCGTAGCCGAGGTTGAACAAATAGTCTGCGTCCTGGGAATCGCCATCCGCCGCTTTCGTCAGGAAATACGTTGCGGCGCCCGTCTGAGGCGTCGCACCCCGGCGGATCTGGATGACCCCGAGGTTGTTGTACGCCGCCGCAGTGGCCGTGGCGCCGCCCGGTCCATCTCGAGGTGCGGCATCGATCCATGCCTTGAACGCGTCGAACGCCTCGTCATAGCGCTTCAAATCCAGCAAGGAAACCGCCGCGAGAAACTGGGCGCGACGCGCCAGAGCGGATGTGGGCGGGACGCGCCTGGCGGCCTGAAGCGCGGAAGAATAGTCGCCCTGATCGGTTCGCACGCTCCACAAGGCCAGCTGCGCGCGATCGTATCCGCCGGACTCCTTTGCGGCGGTCTCGAGAAACGTAGCCTGAGCCGCGGGGCTTTCGGCGATGAGCCCCTTCACGTAGTTCTCGAACGCCTCGAGTGGCGGCCGCTCAGCGGTGGGGACCGGACGCGACTGAGGCTCCAGCCGAGTCGCGAGACGCTCGAAGATGCCGAACAGGTCCGTGAGCGGCCCGCGCTCGGTCGCCTGTGGCTGCAATCGCCCGACGTCAATGCGGATGCTGTGCGCTTCGATGTTCAACGTCTCTCCGTCGAGCGACAAGTTCCCCATGATTACTTCTGACGCGCCGACGACATTGCCGACCTTGACGATCGTCGCGCGGCTGAGGGGGGCGGATGGCGGCAGCCTGAGCTGTTCGAATGCGCGGACGCGCTCCTCGCGCCCGATTGCCGGCAGGCCGCGGGCCCCAAGCGCATCGGCAAGCAGGATGGCCGACGCTTCGGAAAGCCAATAGGTCCGCGCGTCGTGCTGCGTCGTTTCGAAGGGAACGACGAGAATCCGATTCCCGGGGGCCGGCTGCCCTGCCGCGGGATGTGCGCCCGTGACGCCGAGCACCGCCGCGAGCACCCAAGTACGCATCGTCATGCCACCGCAGACTGCTCGGCCGACTCCCGGTTGACGACAACCGATAGCAGACAGCCCTTGCGGCCGCCCGCGGCACGGCACTCGCTCACCCGCGCGTCGGCGTCGATCGCAAACAGCTGCATCACGCGCCTGGTCGCGGAGGCATAAAACCCGCAGAGCGGGGCGATTCTGGCCTCCCGCACTTCGCAAAAGAGCGACCCGCGAAGATCGATCGACGCTTCCCCGCGCTTCATCTTCACGATCGCGCGCGATCCCGGGTAAGTCGCTCGGACCAGGGCGCGCGTCGTGCGGAGACCTGCTCGCGCACGGAGTCTCGCCGGCAGCGCGAGAATTACCCGGCGCTCCCAGGGACTCAGGTTGTTGACGGTCCAGTCGGCGGCGTACGCGCCCGCACGCGCCGTAATGCTCTCGTACGCGTCACCTTCCGTGCGGAGAAAGCTCAGAACGGCGGAGAGCGGGGCCAGGCCGATCGTCCCCTCGCGCAACCCGGACGGATTCAGCCAGTTCTCGTAGAACTCGAGGCGAGCGGGCAGGAGCTCGCCGATCGCCTGGTGCAGGCTCGCAATGAGGACGCGTCCAATCCGGGGTTCGCTCATATCTCGAGTGTCCGCACAGAGGCGGATGCTGGGGATTTGATACTCTTGCTCGATTGACGACGATGGCCCGAAGCGCTTTGGCGGCCGCGATCCTCGCGGGCGGCCGCGCACGACGACTCGGCGGTGTGAACAAAGGAGCGCTCGACATCGGCGGCGCTCCGATTATCGATCGGCAGCTGAAGACGCTCGCGGCGCTCACCTCCGACATCTTCGTCGTCGGACGCCCCGATGCGTTCTGGACCGAGCGCGGGCTGCCGGTGATCGAAGACGAAATCGCAGACGCTGGACCGTTGGGCGGCATCTACACTGCGCTCGTACACTCGCCGGCCGACCGCACGCTCGTCGTCGGGTGCGACATGCCGTTTCTCGCGGTCGACTTTCTCGAGCGGCTTCAGGCGGTCACCGAAGCGGACGTGGTCGTAGCGCGGAGCGCGCGTGGGATCGAGCCGCTGTGCGCGGTCTACTCGCGCGCGTGTGCCGGTGAAATTCGAGCGAGGCTCGACCGCGGCGCGAACGAGGCATCGGTGCTTCCCGCTGGAGTCCGGGTCGCCGAGGTGGCGGTCGATCGCCCCCTCGTCATCTTGAATGTCAACACGCCGCATGATTACGAGCGCGCCAAAGGATTGGTTGAAAGGCAGCCTGAACCGAATGAAGATCGTATCACGATTGGACGGCCGCACCCGATGACGGACTCCGCTTCATGATCCTGCCGATTCACCAGCAGGTCCGGCGGCACATTGCCGTCGCGGTCACGCGGCTCTACGCAATACCGTCCGACGATCCGATTCTCGCGGCGATTCCCATCGAGCCTGCGCCCAAACGCGCACTCGGCGATTTGGCGGTGCCGCTCGCGTTCGAGTTGGCCCGCCGCCTGCGCAAAGCGCCTCGTCTCATCGCTCAGGAGCTCGCGGGAGGAGTCGGTCCGATCGAGGGTATCGCGCGGATCGAAGCGGCGCCGAACGGCTATGTGAATTTCTTTCTCGATCGCCCGTACTTCGTGCGCGCCTGGCTCGAAGGAACCGCCCCGCGGCACGAGCAACAGGGCAAGGCGATCGTCGAACACACTGCGATCAATCCGAACAAAGCGGCACACATCGGGCACCTGAGGAATGCCGCGCTCGGGGATGCGTTCGGCCGGCTGCTCAGGTTTCTTGGCCGCGAGGTCGAGATTCAGAACTACATCGACGACACCGGGGTGCAGGTCGCCGACGTCGTCGTCGGCTTCCGCGAGCTCGAACACAAGACGCTCGATGACGTCCGCGCGATTGCCGAGCGGGGCAAGTTCGACTACTACTGCTGGGATCTGTACGCCCGCGTGACCGAATGGTACGAGGAGGACAAGGAGCACGTCGGCGCGCGTGCGCGCGCGCTGCATGACATCGAACGCGGAGGCAACAATACCGCCGAGATGGCGCATTTCGTTGCCGACCGTATCGTCCGGACGCACCTCGCGACGATGCGCAGGATGAACATCGGCTACGACCTCCTCACGTGGGAGGGAGACATCCTGCGGCTGCACTTCTGGGCGCATGCGTTCGAATTCCTCAAGAAGACTGGCGCCGTCTTTCTTCAGAGCGAAGGCAAGCTGAAGGGCTGCTGGGTCATGCGGATTGAAGACGACGTCAGCGAGCCGGTCTCCGCGGAATCCGCCAGCGATGGCGACGCGGAGCCGCGCGAGAAAGTGATCGTCCGCTCTGACGGTACCGTGACCTACGTCGGCAAGGACATGGCCTACCAGCTCTGGAAGTTCGGCCTGCTCGGGAAGGACTTTCACTACAGAGTCTTCGAAAACGGGCCGCCGCAGCTGTGGTCCACGACGTCTAATCCCGGCGACGCCGCGCCCGGTGCGCCGTCATTCGGCCGTGCCTCCTGGGTGTGCAACGTGATAGATACGCGGCAGTCGTACCTGCAGAAACTTCTGAAGCAGGCGCTGGCGGCCCTCGGGTATCACGAGCAGGCCGCGCACTCGATTCACTACGCCTACGAGATGGTTGCGCTCTCTCACGCGACCGCGCGCGAGCTGGGCTACGACACGAGCGAAGACGCGGACCGTCCGTTCGTCGAAGTATCGGGGCGCAAGGGGCTGGGCGTGAAGGCCGACGATCTCCTCGATCGCCTGTCCGAAAAGGCCTCGGTCGAAGTCTCGAAACGGAACCCCGAACTCGCCCATTCCGACGTCCGTTCGATTGCGAACTCGATTGCGACAGCGGCGGTGCGGTACTTCATGGTGAAGTTTTCGCGCGGCAAGGTGATCGTGTTCGATATCGACGAAGCCCTCAGCTTTGAAGGCGAAAGCGGCCCCTATCTCCAATACGCGGTCGTACGAGCGAACAACATCTTCAACAAGCTTCAGGAGCGGCACGGCGTCGACGAGCGCGCCGTCATCGACTCGCTTGCCTCGGCTCCTTCAAGCGTGCTGACGCGGCAGGACGACGAAGCAAATGAGTTGTGGGGACTCGTTCTCGAGGCGGCGAGGCTCGACGAAATCGTCGAGCAGGCAGTTCGAACCCTGGAGCTCTCGGTGGTGGCCAAGTACGCGTTCGGACTTGCGCAGGCGTTCAACGGCTTCTACCACAAGTACTCGATCCTGAACGAGGAACGCACGGAAGCGCGAACCTGGCGCGCCGCCGCCGTCGCGTACTATCGCATTCAGCTCGCGAGAGCGCTCGACCTCATGGGCTGTACCGTTCCCGCAAAGATGTAACGATGACGAACAAGACTCCAGTCATCGGCGTAACGCGATGCAGCCGTCTGGATGATTACCTCGCCTCCGTGGAGCAGGCGGGGGCTCGAGCCAGGGTGCTCGAGGTCAGCGAAAGTCCGCGCGCCGTGTTGGACGTGCTCGACGGCGTATTACTGACAGGAGGCGGCGACATCGATCCGGTGCTGTACGGCGAGGAGCGGCACCCGACCGTGGACGATGCGGAGCCAGGGCGGGACGAGTTCGAGCTGGATCTCGCGCGTCGAGCGATGGAAAGCGACATGCCGCTGCTGGCGATCTGCCGCGGCGCACAGGTGCTGAACGTCGCAGCGGGCGGAACGCTCGTGCAGGACATCCCATCGGCCATCGAGACGGAACTTACTCATACTCTGAAGGATCCGAAGGACTGCATCGCGCACGCGATCCGGATCACGCGCGGTTCACGCCTGCACGAAGCCCTCGGGACGGGGGTAGATGCCGCGTGCTCGTGCCGCGTGAACAGCCGCCATCATCAGTCGGTCGGCAGGCTCGGACGCGATCTGGTCGCGTCAGCCGTTGCCGGCGACGGCGTCATCGAGGCCATTGAAGCGCCGCGCGCGACGTTCTGTCTTGGCGTGCAGTGGCACCCCGAGAACTTCTGGCGTACCGGTGAATTCAAGCCGTTGTTCGACGCCTTCGTCGAGGCCGCGAGACGCCGACGCGACTGACTATTCCGTGTCCCAGCCGAACGCGGCCAGCGCTTCGCCCGCAAGTCGCCGGACCTGCTCCCAGTTTTCGTCGGTTCGCAAGGCCTCTTCGGACCACACGTCCGCGTCGACTTCCGCGGCAAGCCGCGACATCGTCGCGAATTGATCGTCGAGCGCCGCCAGCGCAGAGACCTGCGGCGGCGAGACCTCGACGTCATCCCGCGCGCGGACTGCCGCGGCACAGTTCTCGAAGTTCAGCGCGAGTTCATCCGGCCGGACGACCGCATCGGGAAATAGCGAGGGTTCCGCGGTGTGCCGTGCCGCCAGCGCTTCGAGGGTCCGCTTCAATCGGCGAAACTGCGTCTCTTTGTCGATCAGTTCATTTGTAAACATCGGATCAGGGCTTCATGAAAATACCGACCGTCTCGACATGAGGCGTGTTGGGAAACAGATCGAACCCCTCGATTGATCCGAGACGGTAGGCTGCATCCAGCAGTCGGCGTGCATCGCGCGCCATTGTCGGCGGATCGCACGAAACGTATATCACGCGGGACGCGCCGTGGTGCGCGATCGCTTCCATCGCTTCTTTCGAAATGCCGGTCCGTGGCGGATCGACGATGATCGTATCCGCGCGCCGGCCGTGGGGGGCCACATGGTCCTCGACGCGGCCCAGGATCACCTTCAAGGCGGCCGACCACCCCGCCGCATTCTCCTCGAGGTCAGCGCCCGAGCTGCGGTCCCCTTCAACGGCGACGATGCGGGTGCGGCCCGTTGCCGCCAAGGCGACGGAAAACAGGCCGACGCCTGCGTACAGGTCGAGGACCGTCCCTTCCTGGGCAACGGCGTCGAGCACGCGCGTGACGAGCGGAGCGAGAAGAAAGCGGTTGCCCTGAAAGAACGACGTCGGGCGGCGGCGCAATGTGCCGATGGTGCCGCGCCCTGCCGTGAGGCGGAGCAACGTATCGCCGACGAACGGATCGCCAACGTGTATCAGCGGTCCGATCGGGCCGCGCGCTGTACATCCCGTCAGAGCAGCGGCCTGTGCTGCCGTCACGAGGGCGTCGCGCGCGGGGGGCGCAACATTCCCGAGATCGATATGCATCGCGCGCTCGTCAGCCGGAATGTTCTCGCTGACGGTGATCGTCGTCGGTCGCACGCCGGCGCCGTTCAGCGCCGTTACGACCGTGTCCACGGCGTCGATCGTCGCGTTGGAAAGGAGGCGAGACTCACGGCCATCGCAGACGTCATGGCTTCCTTCGCGATAAAACCCCGTGCGTCCGTCGTGCACGTGAAAGCGCGCCCGCATGCGGTAGTCGTGCTCCGGTGAAGCGGACACCGGAACGGCGCGATCGAGCGGGATCTTGCCCAGGCGGGCGAAGGCGTCGCCGATGATCTCGGACTTGATGGCGACCTGCCGCGGGTACGCGATGTGCGCGAAAATAACGCCCCCGCACAACGGATCCGAGACCGTCTCTCGGCGGTCGGCCGACGGCTCGAGAATTCTGTCCAGCGATGCGAATGCAACGCGCTTCTCGGAGCGCTCGATCCGAACCGACACGCGTTCTCCAGGGATCACGCCGGAGACGAGCACGACCTGACCTTCGTGGCGAGCAATCATCCGCCCGCCTGCGGCGGGGCGCTCGATCGTGACATCGATGATGTCGCCGGGGTTGACCATTACTCGTAGCTGACAAGGGGCAGACGCATCGACTCGCGCAGGAGCCGGATGAACGCTGCCCGCCGTGCGCGCTCGAATGCCTCGCCGCTCATGCGCCCAGCAAAGGGCGCAAGTTCCTGATCCGCTTCGCGGCGAAGCCTGACGGTCGTCTCGGAGCTGACTGCACGCTCCGCCGCCGCCATCAGCTCGGCGTCGAGAACGCGCAGGCGGTCGATGATGTCAGCCCGCGCCTCGCCGCGCACTCTGCGCGCGTCAACCGAGAGGTGATCCAGCTGACGCACGGTCGCATCGACGCTCTCGGCAAACGAGGCGCTGTACTCGGCGCCGGCGCGCACAGACGTCAAGCGCGCGACAACGCGTTCGATGTGTGCCGCCAGCGCAGGCCTCTTCGCGCCGGGCTCTTCGACTTCTTCTGCCGAGGCTTGAGGTACGCCCACTGCCCGCCGCCAGCTATCGAACAGATCGAGAATGTCAGCTTCGCAGAACTCGATCCGAACGGGCCGCCGCCGAGGGCCTTTTGCGTAGTAACGCTCACAGTACTGGTCGATGCCCCGGAATGCAATCTTCAGCGGAACCCCCTGCAGCGCCCAGCCGCAGACCTGCTCGAACGCGGGGCCGACGATCCGGATCAAATGGCCTTCATTCTTGCGACACAGGTAGGCTTCGACCTCGCGGCAGTAATCTTCGGGATTCATCGTTGCAGGCTGAGGCTGGCCTAAAGGCCAGCACTACCGATTCAGGCCACCGAGATTCCGTATCCAAATCAGACGAAGACCCTGCAACGTCAGATCGGGATCGACACGCTCGATGGCGGCCGATTCGCCGGCAATGATGTCCGCCATGCCGCCGGTCGCGATGCACGCAGCCGTGCTTCCACCCTCGAGCTCGGCGCGCATGCGCGCGACGATGCCGTCCACCATCGACACGTATCCAAAGAAGAGCCCCGACTGCATCGACGTGACGGTCGTGCGGCCGACGACGGCCGGCGGTTTGCGGACGTCCACGCGCGGCAGCCGCGCGGCGCGCTGAAACAACGCGTCGGCCGAGATCCCGATCCCCGGGCAAATGACCCCGCCGATGTATTCACCGGCTGCCGAAATGGCATCGAACGTCGTCGCTGTCCCGAAGTCGACGACGATCACCGGCGCCTTCGCCTGCCGCCCGTACGCTTCGTACGCGGCAACCGCGTTGACGACGCGATCGGCGCCGACGTCGGAGGCCGGCGAATAGAGTACCGGCATGCCGGTGTTCGACGCCGGATCCACTGTGAGCGGCGTGCGACCGAAGTACCGCCGCGCCATTTCCTCCATCGTCCCGGTCAGAGGCGGGACGACGGACGAGAGGATGATCCCGGTGACCCGATCGAGTGCGATGCCGCTTCGCGCGAACAGGTGCGTCACCAGAATGCCGATCTCGTCGGCCGTTCGCTCGCGCAACGTCGCGAGCCGCCAGCTCTCGGCGAGCCGGTCCCCATCGAACACGCCCAGAACGATATTGGTGTTGCCGACGTCAATGGCGAGCAACATAGAAGAAATGCTGAGTGCTGAAGTTTGATTGCTGATTTATTGCCGACTGCTGATTTCGAGAATGTCGAGTATCCATGGTTTCATCCGCACTGGTTTCGATCGGCAGTTTCAATCAGCAATCAGCAATCAGCAATCGAAAATCAGCAA
>JBKPTT010000151.1:0-14625 GCA_046735635.1 Acidobacteriota bacterium
CCAGTCGCCTGGGCCTTCTGGGCCGCCGCGCGGCCCGGCTCGAGAACAGCCGGAGCCTTCAAACCGGCGAACGGGTTGCCCCAACTGCTGAGCGCGATGCCCCAGTAGGCCATGGCACACGAACCGTCGGCGGTGAGCACGGCATTGAAGCCGTCAATCGCGGATCGGAACTCGAACGAATGAAGCAGCGCCACCGAACGGTCGAATTTGTCGCGCACGGCGGGCTTGCACGTCGTCTCGAAATGCACTTTGCCGAGCGTTTCGGATCCGTGCTGATGCTGCCCCGAGCCGGCAGTCGAGATCCCGAGAACCAGAGCAATGGCTGTGTGGACGATGCCCATCGTCACAGTCTCCGCAGGAAAAGAGAGAGGCAAGGGCCAATTATAGAGTGTTCTTCTCCGGGCGGCGGACGCGTCCGACAGAGGGTCTGCAATCGAGCAGATTGGCGGCAAGGCCGCGGAATTGCAATCGCGCGAATCGTGGAAACGCTCAACCACCTGGTTGTTCACCACGGCTATTGGGTCGTCGCCGTCGTAGTCGGCCTGGAGAGTATGGGCCTGCCGTTGCCGGGTGAGACGACGCTCGTCACCTCCGCCATATACGCGGGCACGACTCACGAGCTCAACATTTGGGCATTGGTTCTCGCAGCCGCGATTGGGGCAATCGTCGGCGACAATCTTGGATTCTGGATTGGGCGCCGCTACGGATACGCGTTGCTGCTGCGGTACGGATACGTCATTCGGCTGAACGAGCGGCGGATCAAGCTGGGGCAGTTCGCGTTCGAGCGCCACGGCGGCAAGGTGGTGTTCTTCGGCCGGTTCGTCGCGTTTCTGCGCGTGGTGGCCGCACTCCTCGCCGGAATCAACTGTATGGACTGGCGCCGCTTTCTGCTGTTCAACGCCCTCGGCGGCATCGTCTGGGCGACGCTCTTCGCGCTCGCCGGCTATGTCTTCGGCGAGAAGATCGAAGCGGTCAAGACATCCTTCGCGGTGCTCGGCATCGTCCTGGCCGTCCTCGGGTGCATCGCGGGCATGTGGTTCGTGCGCCGGCACGAGGCGGCGCTGGAGGCCCAAGCCGAGCGAGCGCATCCAGGCCCGCTCAGGGCGAATTGAAGAAGTTTCAAGACTCGTTCGGCGGCAGGACCCGCGCCTGACACGGTTTGAAACGCCGTCAACGCTGCGGTTGCGATCCTGCCGCTCCGTGCGTCGGCGACTGCGGTGCGCATCTCATTCCTGCTCCCGCGGACGTCGCGTGGAAAAGTGCGCCCTCCGCATCGCGTTCTGCGATCCGCGCTGGCCTTGCGCTCCACTGTCCGGCGCAGCGCGGCCGTCTGGCTGCGGGCGCACTTTACTTCTGATCGCGTGTCACGCGAGTCCGAGGTCACTTCGCCTGAGACGCGCCCCGCAGTCGCCGACCGCGTCCGCGCTGCAAACGGCTCTTTCGGGTCGCTGCCCTGCGGGTGGTTTCAAACCGATACGCGGGTGACGCCGAACGGGGCTGTTCGGCGGCAGGACCCGCGCCTGACACGGTTTGAAACGCGCTGCGTTTCACGCGGAAGCAGGATCGAGATGCGTGGGCGTGATCTTCTCCAATTCCCGCTGATGGCGAATCGTTGAACAGTTGCCGCCGCTGTCGAATATCACCGAAACGCGTTCTTGATCGCCTCGAGGGTGGCGCCGAGCGTGACGCGCGCGATGGCGTCGAGGTCCGCTTCGGGGCCCGTGAAGTGAAAGGTGCGATGGACATGGGTATACGTCTCGCCGGGCTTCAGCGTAAGTGCCGGTGAGGACGTTTCGAGCTCGTAGAACGGGCCGAGCGGCGGTTTGCCTGGGGCCGGCGGCCCGTCGTTGTAGCTGTTGATGACGTCGCCCGCAAACGGTTCCTTTTGAACTTCCCACATCGAGTTCACGTAGCGTTCTGAACCCGCGGGCCGCGTGAACGTGACAATCGTCAAGACATGGTTGGCCGCGTCGTAGCTGCCCGCCATCGACCGGGCGCGTCGCGGCGGCACGCCGATCTTGCTCCGATACTGACCGTCGCCGCGAAAGAAGACGACCGCGTTATTGGTCTTCAGGCGATTCGCTGGCACCTTTCCGAAGTAATCGTCCTTCACCGGCGGACCAAGCGTCGCCTCAGGACCGGGAGCGACTGGAAGCACGATTGTCGTGTCGGGTGACGGATTGAGCTGGCCGAGGATCCAGATGGAGACTGCGCCGGATGACCAGTCCCAGGCTTGCTTCCCGGAGTTCCTGATCGTGTTGGAGGACTCGAACGCGATCGTTCGAAGGCCGCTCCTCAGACTGATTCCGAGGACGCTCGCCGCGTCTTTCCGACCGATCACACGAATCGTCCGGTCGACGTCGATGTCGAACCGAGCGCTCGAATAGTTCGTGAGCGCCATCGTCTTGCGGAATTCGATCGACGACGCCGACTGACGCGCGATGGCCCACGCGCCCCAGTCGAAGGCGTCTGGAACCTGCCAGTGATCGAGATCGAATGGATCGCCCTTGGTGAAGTACAGAGCGAACTGTCCACCTTCAGGTCCAAGCCAGAATCGATCTTCGCCGCCGAAGACGTTCATGTGCGGCTGACGCCTGGCGGCCGAAATCGCGTCACGGCCGATCCATCCAAAGCTCGGCGCACCGGGCCCGCCGGTGGTGCTCGTCATGACGCGGCCCTGGTATTCAGGAGCAACGACGACCTGGCCGTCGCCAGTTGGATCGCTGAGCACGACGACCTTCGTGTGCTGCTGCAGGAACTGCAGGTCGCGGTCGAACGTCGCAGGCGTGTCAGCGATGGTCACGACGATCGTCACGGCAGCCGCCAATGCCCGCATGGTTGCCGTCGTCAGAAGTACAACTTTAATCCGAGCTGCAGCTGCCGCGCCGGGAACGTCGACGTAATCGTTCCGAAGGCGCTCGACGAGACATTTCCATTTGCCGGCTGGAAGTTCGTCGTGTTGAAGAGGTTGAAGGCCTCGAGCCGTGCCTCCAGCCGCGTCTGGTCGCGTCCGAGCCCGAACGCTTTGTGCAACCCGAGATCGAATTGCCGGAACAGATCCGCGCGTGCCACGTTGCGCGGCGCGTTGCCGAAAGGCTGCGATCGGTCGGCCGGGATTTCTACGTTCGCCTTGTTGAAGTAGTTGGTTATCGTACGCTGGTTTTCTGGGGCGAGAGGATCTCCCAGAAGGTTCGGCCGGTAAGTTGGCAATCCGCTCACCGTTGCATTCGACGCCGGAGAATAGGAGAGATTGATGGGCATGCCGCTCGTGATGGTGTTGATGCCCACGACCCGCCACCCGCCCAGAATTCCTTCGACGATCGGGTGCATATTGGTCGCGTAGCGTCGGCCCTTCCCGAAAGGCAGCTCCCAGACGAAGCTCGTGGTGTTGTTGAGCGGCTGATCGTAGCCGGAGCGGCCGAACTCCGAGGCGAGGTCGGCATAGTTGACGCGGCTGTTGTCGCCGTTCTGCACTTCGAGGTGTCCGGATGCGTTGTCCCGTGCGCGGGACCAGGTGAACGAGTTCAGCAGGTAGAGGCCGTGCGAATACCGCTTCTCTACTTTCACCTGAAGTGCGTGATAGTCCCCCTCGCCTCCGGCGAACGCGATCTGGATTTCCTGGAAATTCGAGATCGGCCTCCGCGCCTGCAGCGAGGCATTCTCGGTCGGTCCGTTCGGCCGCGCCTGGTTGTAATCGCCGAGAATCATGATGTCGCGGCTCTTGTTGCCGATGTATCCGACATCGACGAGCAGGTTCGCCACGAGCTCCCGCTGCACCGAGACGTGCCAGCTGGTGACGTTACCCGTAGGCGTGTCTCGTGGAATGTAGTTCACTCGGGCGTTCAACGTGTTGAAGTTTGCCGGTACGTTCAGCCCTTCAGGGTAGCCCATCTGCGTCGTTCGAAAACACGTCGTCGGCGGCGTCGTTGGCCCGCAGAGTCCCTGCGACGGCTGCTGGGTGATGTTGATGGCCACTACGTGGGGACCGTTGAACGAGAGCAGGTTCTCGCCGCCCATCCGGTTGAAATGGATGTAGCTGACGCCGAATCCGGAACGCAGAATCGTCTTGTCGTTCAAGCTGAACGCGAGCCCGAGCCTCGGCGCGAAATTGTTCGTGTCGGGATTCACCAGCGCGCGGTCGGCGATCGAGCCGTCCTTCGCTTGAAGAAGCGTGTTCGTCGCCGGATCAAAGTTCGTCAGGTAGTTGTCTTTTTCCCATTGCGGCGTTGCGAATTCGTACCGAACGCCCAGGTTCAGCGTCAGACGCGGGCTCACCTTGAAATCGTCCTGCAGATACGTGAAGTGCATGCGCTGCCGGAGGTTCGCGATGAACGGATTCACCAGCGAGTATCCGCTGCGCAGACCGAGTAGAAAGTCGGCAAGGTTGTACGTAGCGGGGTCGGCCGCTGCGTTTGAAGGTCGCGTGAACTGTCCGGAATAGACGTCTCGACCGTACTTCGGGTGAAAGTCATCGATCTTCGTGTTGATGGCCTGGTACTCGTAGCCGGTTTTGAACGACTGCCGCCCTCGAACCCAGGAGAAATTGATTCGCGGGTTGAACACCGTCGGATCCTGGAATTGCGGATTGCTGTTCTGTCTGCCGAGGGTTGTCCACCCCGTGATGCCCTGCTCAGTGAGCCCGCCGGCGAACCGCGGGTCGGTCGGAAGCCCAGGGATTCCGTACTTCTCGAGCATGTTCGGCTCTCCAACCCCTGGCGGCGTCTTGCCCGCCTGAGTGCGGGACCACCCGATTCGCACTTCGAGCAGCGATTCCGGCGTGACCGTGTAGGTGAACCCGCCCGCGAACTGCTCGTTCAGCACGTGCACGAATGCGTTGCTCGGGCTGCCGGTCTCGCCGGGTATCGGCGAGGGCTCGAAGTTGTCGACCTTGCGGTGACTCCATCGTCCGAACGCGTTCATGCGCGTGCTGAAGGTGTGATCCACCTTCGCGTCGTACTTGTCGTTGTAGTCCTGCCGATTGGGAAGGGAATCATAGTTGTTCGACGTTCCCGAGCGTGTCGGCTGTGGCAGATCGGCCAGGACTTGTGAGGCGAATGGCACGATCGCGCTTGCTGGAATGACTCCATCCGCGTAAGTCTCGCCTGTCAATGGGTTGAAGATGGGCTTGCCGAGGATGCCCCCACGCTGCGCGGCCGTCGGAATGCTCGCGAACGTGAGCGTGCGGGAATTCTGCCGGAAGCCCTCGTAATCCGTGAAGAAGAAAGTCCGGTTGCGGACGATCGGTCCGCCGAACACGAGCCCGAACTGATTGCGCTGCAGCTTGGGTTTGACGTTGTTGGTAGGTTTGAAGAAACCGACGGCGTTCAGTGCAGTGTTGCGGTTGAACTCCCAGACGGTACCGCGAAACGCGTTCGTTCCGCTGCGGAACGAGGCGTTGATCACGGCGCCGCCGGTCCGTCCGAATTCGGCGCTGAAGTTGTTCGTCTGAACCTTGAACTCTTCGACGGCGTCGGGAGAAACCTGCACGACCTGATTCGAAAAGCCCTGGTTGCTCGTCCCGTACGAGTTGTTGTCGACACCATCCAGGATGAAGCTGTTGACGGCGCTGCGCAGGCCGTTGACGTTGAACGATGCGTCGCGCGAGTCGGCAATCGCGGACCGCCGTACGCCGGGACTCAGCAGCGCGAGGTCCGCGTAGTTGCGGCCGTTCAGCGGCAGGTTGACGATCTGTTCCTTGTGGATGACCTGTCCACGATCGCTCGATTCGGTCTCGAGAAGCGTTGCTGCGCCGGTGACGACGACGGTCTCGCCGACGTTGCCAATCTTCAGCGTCAGATCGACGCGCTGACGGGCGTTGACGGTAACCGTAAAGGTTTCCGCTTCGGCGGCGGCGAATCCCTGTACCTCGGCTCGGGCCGTGTAGGTCCCGATGCGCACGTTGACGAACTGGTAATTCCCGTTGTCATCGCTGACCGACGTGGCGGTGATTCCGGTGGCCGCGTTCTTCAGGGTGACCGTCGCGCCTGGCACCACCGCACCAGAAGAATCTCGAACCGTGCCGAGGACAGTCGCGGCGTCGAATTGCGCGAACCCCGTAGCGGGGACGAACGCGGACACGAGCAGAACCGCGCAGAGCGCGCGCGAGACGAGCGAAAGACGGATCATGCCGGGCCTCCTCCTGCCAGGTGAGGCCCGCAAGTATACGTCAGCCGTTCGTCGGCGATTTAATCCCCAACTTGCTCAGGACTTCGTCCGGACAGCCTTTCCATTCGGGGACGAAGACGTTCCCCATGTACTGCAGATCGTGCATGCCCATCTTCGTGGTCCAGAATCCGCTAGCGGTCAGGTCGCGGAACCTGTTGAAGAAGGCGACCCCGTGCGACAGCCCCGCCGGCGCTTTCTTCGGCCACGCGATATCGTCGAGCACCTGCGTCCGCTGCGTCTCGCTGCAGTCGACGAATGCCTTGTCGAAGCGGCTCACGCATTCGCGGTCGAGCCACGCCAGTCCGCCGCGCATCGCGGTCTGCCGGCCGGGCTGATCGGTCATCATGAAATCCATGAACTCGGGCACGCCCGCGTCGGTGGCGCTCCCCGAGCGGTCGTCCTTGGGGATGATGATGTCCACGAGCATGTTCACCGTCGCCCATTCGTGGGGCGTGAAGAACTTCGCTTTGTACGGCGCGCCCGTTTTTTTCGCGGCTGTTTGCGCTGCCTGCGCATGACTGTGGGCCTGCTGCGCTTCCGCTTCAGTCCATGTAAAACCGGCGGCAGCGGGAGCGGCCGCCAGCAGCCGCAGCAATGTTCGGCGATCGGTGTCCATCAGAGCGTCCCTCCCTTGCGCTGATCGGCGATGTACTCGGCCGTTCGCATCGAAAGCGCGAGGATTGTCCACGTGCAGTTCTTGTCGGCCTGCGACGGCA
The DNA here is from genome assembly GCA_046735635.1 of Acidobacteriota bacterium. Taxonomy (GTDB): domain Bacteria; phylum Acidobacteriota; class Vicinamibacteria; order Vicinamibacterales; family 2-12-FULL-66-21; genus JALZOC01. Next base: position 6,882 of record JBKPTT010000151.1, read on the forward strand.
ACGGGCCGCCGTCGGCGACGAACAGGTTCTTCACGTCGTGCGCCTGGCAGTTCTTGTTGACGACGGATGTGGACGGGTTGTCGCCCATCCGCGTCACACCCACTTCGTGGATGATCTGTCCGCCCGCTGCGATGCCGTAGCCCTCTTCTTTGGTCGGCATCGGCGAGAGCGGCGTGCCGCCCATCTGCTGGATGATTGCGCGGAAGGTCTCCTGCATGTGCTTGACCTGGTTGTATTCGTAGTCGCTCCACTTGAAATGGAAGCGAAGCACCGGGATTCCCCATTTGTCCACGACGCTGGGGTCGATCTCGCAGTAGCTGGCCGCGTTGGGGATCATTTCGCCGCGGCCGGCGAAGTTCACGGTCGCGCCATACAGGCGGCGGTAATCGTTCTTGAGCTCCTTGCCGTATCCGCCGAACGCGTGCGGCTTGCTCGCGACATCCACCGGCGTGAAATTGTGAATGCCTCCGCCGAACCCCGCGCTCGGCATCCGGCGGCCTCCGCCGATCTCAATGTGATACCCGCGGGGGAAATCGAGCTTCTTGTTGTCGAGCCACCACGGCATGTACAGATGCATCCCGCCTGTCCCGTCCTCGTTGTGCGGAATGTTGTCCATCAGCCTGGGGATGAATCCCGAGACGCTCGTCCCCGTGGAATCCATGAGGAACTTGCCGACGGTGCCGCTCGAGTTTGCGATGCCGTCCGGGAACCTGGTCGACTTCGAGTTGAGCAGGATTCGTGCGGACTCGCACGCGCCGCCCGCGACGACGACGATCCGGGCGCGGACGTGGTTGTCGCGGCTGGTGGCCTTGTCCACGTAGATGACGCCGCTGGCCAGTCCCGTGTCGTCGACGGTGACCTCCCGCGCCATGGCATTGGCGATGATCTTCAAACGGCCCGTCTTCAGCGCGGGCGGAATCAGGACCGACGGTGACGAGAAGTTCGAGTGCGTCGAGCAGCCGCGTCCGCACTGGCTGCAGTAGTGGCACGCCGGACGGCCGTTCAGCGGCTTGGTCAGAATGGAGAGCCTCGATGTGACGCACGGGACGTTCAGCTTCTCGGACGCTTCCTTGATGAGCAACTCGTAGCAGCGCGGCTTCGGCGGCGGCAGGAAGATGCCATCGGGCTCGTTCGGAAAGTCCTTCAGGTTCTCGCCGAAGATGCCGATGAACTGGTCGATCTTGTCGTAGTACGGCTTCAGGTCTTCGTAGCGAATCGGCCAGTCATCGCCGAGCCCGTCGAGCGTCTTGCGCATGAAATCGTGCGGACCAAAACGCAGCGAAATGCGTCCCCAGTGATTCGTACGTCCGCCGAGCATCCGCGATCGGAACCAGTCGAACTCGTTGCCGGGCGCATTGGTGTACGGCTCGCCTTCGAGCGTCCACCCGCCGAGCGCGCCGTCGAACTCGCCGAACTGGCGTTCGGGAATTGCGGCGCCGCGCCGCGGCGTGTTGTACGACCATTGAAACATGGCGGAGTCGCTCGTGGAATCCCACATCGGCCCCGCTTCGAGCATGACGACGTTGGCCCCCGCCTGCGTCAGCACCATGGCCGCCATGCCGCCGCCCGCGCCTGATCCGATGACAGCTACGTCGTAGACCGTTCTCCCACGGATGATCTGCATCGTGACTCCCCGACCCGCGCAAGGTACGTCTGCTTTCGAGATCGCGTCAAGGTAAAAGGTAAAAGGTAAAAGGTAAAAGGTGAGGTACGCGGGAACGAAGCATAATCACTGAATGCCACCGCGGATCAGCGTCTTTCCGAAGTTTGCGTTCGACGAGCTCGTCGCGCGCGAGATGTCGTTCGAGCAGTGGATCCGCGACGCGGCGAAGCTGGGCGGGGAAGGGATCGAGCATTACGATGGGTTCTTCCCGAGCTTGGACGCAGCTGAGGTGGATCGCATCCGGCGGCTCATCGACGAGACGGGTCAGGTCACCTCGATGATCTGCTTTTCGCCGGACTTCACGCATCCCGAGGCCGCGGAGCGATCCAGGCAGGTCGAACGTCAGAAGGCTGCAATCGATCTCACCGTTCGTCTCGGAGCGAAACATTGCCGCACGTTGAGCGGTCAGCGCTATCCGGGCCTTTCACGCGCGGATGGCATCGCACGGACCGTCGAGGGGATTACGCGTTCGCTCGAGCACGCGGAGCAGCGCGGCGTCGTTCTCTGCATGGAGAACCATTACAAAGACGGCACGTGGCGATACCCCGAGTTCGCCCAACCGGAAGACATCTTCCTCGAGATCATCGGCCGGATCGATTCCACCAATTTCGGCGTGCAGTACGATCCGTCGAACGCGTTCGTCGGGGGCTTCGATCCCGTCCGGTTCCTCGAGAAGGTGAAGCACCGTGTCGTCACGATGCACGCATCGGATCGATATCTTGCGCCTGGAGCGACGCTCGAGGATCTAAAGCTCGGCGATGGTGCGACCGGCTACGCGTCCGCGCTCAAGCACGGCGAGACAGGGAAGGGGCTGAACGACTACGACGCGATCTTCCGCATTCTCGCGGGCGTCAATTTCAATGGATGGATCTCGGTCGAAGCGGGCATGGAAGGACTGGACGAGATTGCAAGATCCGTGCAGTTTCTGAAGACAAAGAGATCGAAGTACTACTGAGGCGGCGGCAATCCCTAATCCCTGATCGAGAATCCCTAATCGTCAATCGAGAATCCCTCATCCGGAGGATTCGCTGATGAGCGATTCCCGATGAGGGATGAGGGATTCCACGGTTAACACACGGTGCCGGGCTGCGTCCTCCGTAACAGGAGGCCAGAAATGAGACAGAATCTGCGCATTGGAATGATCGCGGCCGTGGCCACGCTTGGGATTTCTACAGCCGCATTTGCCGGCCCGCCGCTGCTCTGCCATCCGTACGAGATCGGGTCCGCGAAGTCGCTGCCCTGGAGCGGCCAGACCAACTGGTTCGAAGGCCATCCGGGCTACGACGTGCAGAACCTCGTCGCCGATACCGAGGCGCTCCTCACACCATCCACCCCGGTCATTGTGCGCATGGAGACGCTGCGGCGTGCCGCCCTTTACGCGAGCACGGATCCGAAGGTCGCAGGCATCCTCCTGAAGCGCCTCATCACCCGAGCGGAAGTCTCGGAGGCCTCCGGCCACCCGGACGCGCTCGCGTACCTCGACGCCGCCTATGTCGCGGGCGCGTTCAACGAGCTCACGATGCTCGCGCAGTCGGCGGAGTGGGCGGGCAGGGCCGCCGTCGCGCGCTCGGTGAAGGGCTCGATGGACGCATACGCGCTCATTGCCAAGAGCGTTGCGGCGCGTCCGGACGATCCCGCCATCCAGTTCGCCGCCGCGCTGATTTCATCGGACGACCACCGCGGAGAATATTCAGCGCACGCCGCGAAAGCGCGCGCCGGGGCGAACGCCGACATGCTCCTCGCGCGCAACCTATCTCATGTGCAATAGCGACGAATTGGCACGAGGGCGATCCCCGAAGTGAATTAGGATCGCCCTCGTGCGCGACTGGCCTCGGGATTTCATCCTCGCCTGGCGGCGCCTCCGTGGTGCGCCGGTCTTCGCGCTCTTCTCCATCCTCACCTTGGCGCTGGCTATCGGCTCGACCACCGCGATTTATTCCGTCGTGTACGCGGTCGTGCTTCGCCCGCCCGACATTCGCGGCATCGATCGCGTCGCGAATCTCTATCACATGGATCCGCGACACGGCGGCAGCGGATCAATGGTCTGGCTCTCGCGGCCCGACTTCGAGGATTACCGGGCGGCCCAGACCAGCTTCGAGTTCCTCGCCGCCTGGCAGCGGTTCCGCGCGCCTTTTGCGGCGAACGGCAGCGCAGACATGCTCATGGGCGAAGCCGTCGGAGGTGACTACTTTTCGGTGGTTGGTGTTCAGGCCGCGCTGGGCCGGACCATCCAACCCGCCGACGACCATGAAGGTGCGCCTCGCGTCATCGTGCTGAGCGACGGCCTCTGGCGCCAGCGTTTCGCGGCGGATCCCGCCGTCGTCGGCCGGACGGCGAAGCTCGCGGGCGAAATATTCGAGATCATCGGTATCGCGCCCGCTGGCTTTCGCGGAGTCGATATGCCGAACGTGCTCCCCACGTCGGCATGGATTCCGCTCTCCGCGTCGCCGCTCACCGATGCCGGGGAACGATTGAATCGTGAACGCCACACGATAGCCGTGAAGGGCCGACTGAAGCCTGGCAAGTCGATCGACGAGGCGCAGGCCGAGGTCAGCGCTATCGCGAAGCGTCTGGATATCGCATATCCCATCGGCCGCGGAGAGGATCCACGGTTTCGGCGGCCATACACCACGTCGCGTCCCTGGTTCGTGATGAAGGCCGCCGACGTGAAGATGCACGAGAGCGTCGATGCCCTGGCGCGCCCGCTCGTCGCGACGATCATGATTGCTGTCGCGCTCGTGCTGCTCGTCGCCTGTACCAACGTGGCGAACCTCGCGCTCGCGCGCGGCACGGCGCGCCGCCACGAGACGGCGGTACGACTGGCGCTCGGCGCGTCACGGGCTCGCTTGATGCGCGAACAGCTGGTCGAGGCGGGGCTCGTCGCCTGTGCGGGTGCGGCCGCGGCATTTGTCGTCGCGCGCTTGGTGACCGCGCGGCTGCTGAGCGGCGATTTGCATATCGTCCCAGGTGTCTCGGTCCGGCTGTCGCCTGAGATCAACGGCTCGGTGGCCGCTGTGGGGCTCGCGAGCACCGCTCTGGCGCTCGTCGTCTTCGGCCTCATTCCGGCCATTCACGGTTCGCGGGGAGATGTTCGGGCATCGATCGCCTCGGACGGTCAGCACTCGCCGGTGCCACGCTGGCGCAGCCGCCGGGGACTCATCGCCTGTCAAGTCGCGGTATCGGCCGGCCTCGTGTCGGTGGCGGTCTTGTGCGCGCAGCAGCTGATCGCGCTCGAGCGCCACGACACAGGAATGGATATCGATCGCCTTGCGATCGTTCAGGTGAGCGGAGGCATGATTCACGACGAGGCCGAACGCCGGCAGATCTTCGAGCGATTGCTCGATGCCGCGCGGCGCCTGCCGGGCGTTCAGTCCGCCGCGCTGTCGTCAGGCTTCCCGATCGATATCGGCTCGTACGGTGGAGCGATCGCCCGCACGCCGGAAGAGCTGACGCCAGGCCGCTACAACTTCATGGCAAGCTCGAACGCCGTATTCGCGACGTGGGGCGTACGCATTGTGCAGGGACGCGGCTTCGACGATCGCGATTCCGCCTCCGCCGAACCGGTGGTCGTCTTGACCGAGCGGCTCGCGCAGCGCCTTTTCCCAACTGGCGCCGCAGTCGGACACCAGATCGTGTTACGGCGCAGCCGATTGGCGCCAGAGGCGGAACAGCCGGTTCGAACGGTCACGGTGGTTGGAATCGCATCCGAAACCGATTCGGGTGATGTGGGCAACCGCGGCGGCGGTTACTTGTACTTGCCGTGGACGCAAAACGACTCGCCTGTGATGGTTCTGACGGTCCGGACTGCCACGAATCCCGCGGCACTCGTCGATCCTCTCAAGCGTCTGGTGAACCAGGTCGATCCAGAGATGCCCGTAATGGACGCGGAACCAGCCGCACGCCTCGGAGGTGCGCGCACCATCGTGCTCCAGGCTGGCGCCGGCGCCGCGGGCCTCCTCGGATGGCTGGCGCTCGCGCTCGCGATGACCGGGTTGTATGGAGTGCTTTCGGAAGTGGTTCTCCGCCGCACGCGCGAGCTTGGAATCCGGATGGCGCTCGGCGCCGACTCGGGCAGGCTGCTGCGGACGGTGCTGCTCGACGGGCTGCGCCCGGTGCTGCTGGGTCTCGGGATTGGAGTAGCGGCCGGCGCCCTCGTTCGATTGTCGTTCCGGCCGCTGTTCATCCGGATCCTGCCGGCGTTCGATCCGATGGTTATCGCTCTTGTGCCGCTGGCGTTTCTCGCTGCGGCGCTCCTCGCGTCGTACGTGCCGGCCCGGCGCGCCTCCCGCGTCGATCCGAACGTCGCGCTGCGTCACCTGTAAACGCAGCTACTCCGGGAACATGCCCAGCGGGAACTGCTCCAGATCGAGCACGGCTCCCGTGATCATCGCGCCATCGTCCGACGCAAAGTACGCGGCCGCGAGCGCGATGTCGCGCGGTGAGAGCAATCGACCGAACGACCGGGTGGCAATCGCATCGGCAAGCCAGTTCGGTCCTTTTCCCTCCATCCGCTGCACGCGCTCTTCGTTTTCGGTGAGCGTCCAGCCGACGTTGAGCTGATTGACGCGGATGCGGTGCTTGCGAAACGCCACGGCCGCGTTCCGCGTCATCGTCATGAGCCCGCCCTTCGAGACAGAGTACGGGCCGAGCGTCGAGAGGCCGACGTACGCATTGATGGATCCGATGTTGATGATCGATCCACCCCCGCGCGTTTTCATCGATTTGACCGCTTCCTGCGAACAGATGAACGGTGCGCGGAGGTTGACGGCCATCATCATGTCCCAGAACTCCACACTCGAGTCTTCGAGGGACGCACGGAGCGTGATGGCCGCATTGTTCACGAGAATGTCGATGCCGCCGTGCCGCTCGATGACCGTGCGCACGACCCGCCGGCAGCTCTCCGGATCGCTCAAATCGCCGCCGATCCCGTCGGCCTTCGGGCCGGCGTTGCCGATCTCGGCGGCACCTTGCCGCGCTTCCATCTCGTCGAGGCCATGGATCACGACCGTCGCGCCGAGTGAGGCGAAGTAGTCGGCGATCCCACGGCCGATACCGGACGTGGAGCCGGTCACGACCGCGATCTTGCTTTTGAGAGACGCCATTGCTGCTCATATTAGACTGAGCCGGTGAATTTGAGCGCAGAAGGCGTCGGACCTGCCCGCTTTGCACTCCTTTTGGCAGTCGGACTTGCGGCCGGCGCCCTGGCGCGTCCCGTGTCCGGAGCGGGATCCGAAGCGTCCGCCGCGCTCCTTCGCCGCGCTGGCGAATACGTCGCCGCTTACGAGCGCGAACTGCCGGCGATTGTCGCTGAAGAAGACTACACTCAGCGCTTCATCGTCGAGCTGCACACGGAAGTGCGGCGCTTGCGAGCGGACCTGCTGACGGTTCGCGACGACACCTACGGTTGGACCGGGTTCCGCGACGTGTTCGAGGTCGACGGGCGGCCGGTCCGCGATCGTACAGATCGCCTCGCGCGACTGTTCCTGGAACCATATCCGGAGGCCCGATCGCAGGCGCGCCGAATCGCCGACGAAGGCGCGCGCTTCAATGTCGCGCCGCAGGTGCTGCGTACGATCAACACCCCCCTCCTCGCGCTGCAGTTCATACGCGCGCAGAACCAGGGCCGATCGACATTCGTCGACGCGGGCACCACGCGTGGCGGTCGCGCCGAGATCGCGACGGTGGACTTCAAGGAATCAGCTCTGCCGCGCATCGTCCAAACTCCCGACAACGCAGCGGCGCGCGGGCGTTTCTGGATTGAAACGGCGACCGGACGAATCATGGAAACCGAGCTCCTCGTGGACACGAAATCCGGGGGGACCGGCCTCAACTCCCGCATCCTCGTCGCCTACGCGGAGGAACCGAGACTCGGCATGTGGCTGCCGATCTCGATGGACGAAACCTACCAGGGCTACGGCGTCATCGTTGCTCATGCCAAATATTCGAACTTCCGCAGATTCAGTGTGTCGACCGAGACCGTCTTGAAAAACCATTAGCAGGTACACTAATCGGCATGGCCTCTCTGGTCGAAGCGATAGATATCAAGCGCAAGATGTTCTTCGAATACGAGAACGCGCCGTA
>JBKPTT010000152.1:0-8599 GCA_046735635.1 Acidobacteriota bacterium
CTCGCGGTACACCACGAATGATCCTCGCGCGAACCATATCGTCCCACGTGGTGGGAAACACGCCGGTGCGATCGCGGTAGCGCTGCACGTAGCCTTGGACGATGTCGATTCCGTCCAGTGCATCGAGCTGTTTCAACCGGACCTCACCTTGTTTCCGCAGCCAGTCCAGCTCCGCGTTCCGCACGATCTCGGTCCAGAGCGTTCGCGACGACGCGCGGTTGCCTCCCCGCGCCAGTGTCACTGCCGCCAACGGCTTCAGCCACTCGGGCGCGTTCGGCATGTCGCCAGCGCGAGTAAACCAGTCCGCCGCCGTCGTATAGTCCCGCTTCCACCAGTAATAGACGAAGCCAATGTCCTCGCCGAACTGCCACTTTCCCGGCTGAGCGCGGAGACCCTTCTGCAGCAGCGCGATCGCCAGATCCGGACGCCCGGCGCCACCCGGAAATTCCTCGGCCAGGAAAATCGCGCCGAAGCGGTATGCGATGTCGAACAGGGGATCGACTGACGTCGTCAGATCGAGCAGTGGATACAGCAGGGCGTAGTTCTTCGGACCCGTTGATAACCGCGTGCCGCCGTAATACTGAACGGCGCGAATCCAATAGAGATCCGCAATCAATGAAGTGTACGAAAGCGACGCGCGCTTCAACATCTCTGGCGACTGGATGTAGAGGATGTCGGCCGCCTGCCCTTCAGGGAGGAGCATCGTCCGAGCACGGTCCTCCACCGCTTGCAGACCAACCACCGCGGCCGCAAGCAGGATCATCACGACGATGGCGGTGCGCGTCCTCACTTGAAGTCGCGCCTCGAGAAAATCATCGCGGCGCCTGTGAGCACGAACACGATGTAGGCCAATCCGTACGCGAAGGTCACGCCGAGATAGCTCACCGGGACAGCCTGTGCGTGCACGACCTGCGATTTGATGTCGAATGCCGCAAAGTTCGGCAGCACGTAGTAGATCGCGCGCGTGACGTGCGCGAGTGTCGGCGATCGTACGACGGCGCCGAAGTTACGCAGGTCGGCGTTGAAGTGCCCCGCGACCCACAGGCCTGCGGTGAGCAGCGCCGAGAGGAACGGGCTCGAGAAGGTCGAGAAGAAGACTGCGATCGCCGTGACGAGCATCAGTTCGAGCACGATCAGTACGACGGCCTTGAGCATCGCCGGGTCAGTCGCCGGCGCCGCGGCTGTGACACTGATGTTCGCCGGCTCGAACTGTTTCATGAACGCCAGGACCACATAAAACGCTGCGGTCATGATGCTGATGTTGATGACGAGCGTCAGCACGAGGCCGCAGTACTTACCAAGCAGGAAATCCTGCCGCCGCATCGGTTTCGGCAGCAGCGTGTAGATGCTTCGCTTCTCGACTTCCTTCCAGACGAGTCCGATGCCGATGAAGATGGCAATCAGGAGCCCGAAGATCGAAATGGACGCCAGACCGAGGTCCTTGATGATTTTGATGTCCTGCCCCGCGGTCAGGTTGCCGATCAGCAACGATGACGCAATCAACAGGATCGCGAACGCGATGATGCTGTAGAGCACCTTGTCGCGCACCGACTCCTTGAAGACGTTGACCGCGACCAGGCCGACGACCTTCATGCGGTCTCCAGGAATCGGGAGCCGGTGGCGCCGCTCACCTGCTTCACGAAGTAGTCCTCGAGCGTGTCCCGGATCGGCGTCAGCGACACGAGCGATGCGCCTTGCGCGACAAGGGCCGCGAGCGTGCGCTCCGGCGCCGGCTTGAGCGGGAGTTCGAGCGCGAAGCGCCCGGGTCCGACGGCCGTTGCCGTGATCACATCACCGCGCGCTTTCGCCGCCGCGAGAACCGCATCGGTAAGACCGCTGACGACCAGCTCCCAGCCCCGCGCCTGGAATGCCAGCATATCCGCGAGCGCGCCCGCAGTGACCAGCCGACCCTTCGCCATGATCGCCACGCGGCTGCAGAGCGTCTCGGCATCCGAAAGCACATGCGAGCTGAAGAAAACGGTGGTGCCGCCGTCGCGCAGCCGCAGGATCATTTCGCGGATCTCGCGGCGGCCGATCGGATCGAGGCCCGACATCGGCTCGTCGAGAAACACCACTTCGGGATCGTTGATCAGCGCCTGCGCGATGCCGACTCGCTGCAGCATGCCTTTCGAGAATTTTCGCAGCTGAAGGCGCCGCTCGGCGCCGATGCCGACGTCATCGAGCAGCCGGCTCGCCCGCGCCCGGCGCTCGGAAGGCCCATAGCCGAAGAGTGCCGCGAAATACTCGAGCAGTTCCTCGGCGGTCAGGTAATCGTAGAAATACGGATGTTCGGGAAGGTAGCCGATGCGGTGCTTGACGGAGAGATCACCCACCGGCCTGCCCAGAATCTCGGCGCGGCCGGATGTCGGATAAATCAGCTGCATCAGCAGCTTGAGCGTGGTCGTTTTCCCCGCGCCGTTCGGTCCGAGAAAGCCGAAGACCTCGCCCTGATTGACGTGCAGCGTCAGGCTGTCGAGCGCCAGGTACGGGCGCGGACGCCAGAAACCTACCTTGTAATGCTTGGTGAGCCCTTCTGTTCGAATCGCGTCCATTCAGCTCTCATGATGCGCTCGCTTTCTTGAGCTCGTGCTCGATGAGCGCTTCGAAGAACACCGGCCGCAGCGCGTTAACCTTGATGCCGTTGACGAAGAACGTCGGCGTCCCCTGCACATCCAACTGACGGCCGAGTGCGGCGTCAGCTTTCACCTGATCGAGTACCTTCGGGTACTCAGTATCGAAATCCGTGACGTTCGCCACCTTGCGCACGCTGTCCTTTACCCAAGTCGGCGTCATCTTCTCCTGATTCGAGAAGAAGTACTCCTGCATTTCGGCGCCTTTGCCGCGAGCTTTAGCCATCCGGACCGCGGCGGCCGCTTCGCATGCCGCCGGGTGAATGCCCGCGGTGTTGCATTCGGAGTCGAGCGGGAAATCCATCGTCACAAAGCGCACTTTCGGGTTGTTCTGATACTTCGCAACGATGCCCTTGTATTCCATGTAGGCCTGCCGGCAGGACGGACACTGGAAGTCGAGGAATTCGACGATCAGCACCTGCGCGCCATTGGCGGGAACCGGGACGTTCACGTGCGGCTGCGAGTCGACCCACTTATTGAACTCCGCCAGTTGATCGGGATCGATCGTCTCGGTGGGCGGCGTGTAGACCTCGCCCGCCGTGGTGACGGTCTGCTCCTCCGCGCGCGGGAAGAACGCGACGAGCGAAACGGAGCCGGCGATGAAGAGCAGAGCGACAACGGCGAGCGTCGGGCTGGTCGCAATACCGCGAAGATCGCGGCCCAGGCGCGACGGCAGCGCGCTGAGCGTCATCGAGATGCCGCCAGCGATCAGGAATATTCCGATGACGGCGACATACATCGTCATGCACAACGGGCAGGCTTTTCCGATGACAAAGAACGACGCGTACCCGAGATACAGGACCGCCGACAACGCGACCGTAGCGAGGACGAAGATGTATCCGGCCGACGCGGCGTAACCGTCAGCATTGTCGCGGCGCATCCCGAGGCCGGCGATCAGCAGGACAAGCGCCGACCACACGACCCCGCCCGCGGCCACCGGCACCCCACGCACGGTTGCATAGGAACTCTCGAGGACCGCCTCGCAGCTAACGGTTTCGCTGATGTCGCAGAAGCTGCTGTAGGTCGGGTCCTTGATGATGCGGTAGTGCACGTACAGCGCGGCGATGGAGGCACCAAGGGCCACGAACGCCAAAATGAGAATTAGGGGCCGTGCGTACTTATTCATAAGCTGGTGAGCCTCGGGGGCATCCTACCAGATGCAGGCGGCTGGTTCGAGACTGGGGATGGCGTTCAGCTGATGGGCGTCGTTCCGGCGCCGCCGCCTGCCGGATCCGAGAAGATAGTCCCTGTACCACTCATATTGAAGCCGCGTTGACCGGTCGATCCCGACGAGACGGGCACGGCCGTTGCGCTGTAGTCGGTATTCGTCGCAGTCATATTGCAGTCGTCAGGCCCACCCTGGCCGTTGCCGGTCATGTCGGTATCGTAGCCAGTCTTGATGATGCCGGTGGCGCCATTGAGAGTTACGCCTGACGTTGAGGGCCAAAGATCGGGAGAGATGAATCCCTGGGAGCCGCCGGCACACGGTGTTCCGAGGATTGTGAGCGACGTCGCATAGCCGCTGTTGCCAGCCGCCGAGGAGTACGTCGACTGCGCGCTGTGGATGGCTCGCAGCGAAGCGATCGCGCTGGCCTCATTCGCTGACATGCGGGCGCGCAACAGCCCCGGAACTGCAACCGCGGCGAGGATGCCGATGATTGCCACGACAATCAGCAGTTCGATCAGCGTGAAGCCTTCGTTATTGCCTTGCTTCCTCACCGTACGCCCGTCTACAAAAAGAGGTGCCCGTTGCCGGGCACCTCAGCGTGGTTAGACCTGGGAGAACCGATTTACTGCAGCGGCGTGGTGCCCGTTTTGCCGCCTGCGGGGTCGACGAAGATCGTGCCGGCGCCCGCCGTGTTGAATCCGCGCTGTCCGGTCGTTCCGACCGTCTGCGGCACGCCCGTGCCCGTGTAGTCCGTGTTGGTCGCGGTCGTGTTGCAGTCGTCCGGCCCGGCCGTTCCGTTTCCAGTGAGGTCGATGTCGTAGCCGCTCTTGATGACGCCCGTGGCGCCGTTCGACGTGACGCCCGCGGTCGCCGGGTTGAGGTCAGGCGAAATGAAGCCCTGGGTTCCGCCGGCGCACGGGGTGCCGAGCGTCGTCAGGTCAACCGCGTAGCCACCCTGACCCGCCGCTGACGAGTAGCTCGCCTGCGCCGAGTTGATCGCGCGCAGCGAACCGATGGCCGAAGACTCATTGCCCGACATACGGGCGCGGAGCAGACCGGGAACGGCAATCGCCGCGATGATGCCGATGATCGCGACGACGATCAGCAGCTCGATAAGGGTGAAGCCCTCGTTCTTCTGCATCTTCTTCACATTAATCTCCTTGAAAGCGCTCGGGCCGGATGGGCCCGCTTCCTAATTTCCGTTCGCCGCTCCGACACGGCGCCTCCGGGAACCGGCGGGCTCAAGGGCAACGGAAATGCCAACCACACCCACGATTCCCGGCCACGCTATAAGGTCTTTGATCCCAATGAATTGGCTCGAACTACCGCCTACCCCACGTTACGAGGGTCTGACAAACATTGTCAATTCCCGCGATCAGAAATTTGCGGCGTACCGCAAATTGTCAATCCTGCCGGGAGCGACGTGCGCGCTAGTGCACGATTTCGGCAGGAGCACCGAACGGTTCCGCAGGAGCCGTGTTCGCGAACTGCTGCCAGACCGCGTTGGCCTGGCTCGTGGCGAATGTTCGCCGGCCGCTCGAACCAGGCTCGATAGGAATCGCAATCGCGTAATAACCGGTGGCCGTCGGATTACCCATGCAGTCCGCGCGCGCATCGTCCATTCCCGCTCCCTTGCGCACATTGACGTAGTAGCCGCTGGTGGTGGCCGTTATTTGCGATCCGAGGTCCGGGTTGAGGTAGCCCTGCACCATGTGCGGAGGCTTCTGGCCAAGCACCAGCAGCGACGTGGCGTAGTTCCCGTGGCCGCAATCCGCCGCATAGGCAAATTCCGCCTTCGTCACCGTCCGCAGCGCACCGATGGCGTTTGCCTCGTTGGCGGCGAGACGGGCGCGCCGGAGCGATGCGACGGCCAGTACGAGCAGCGTTCCCAGGATGCCGATCACGACGCACAGCTCGACGAGCGTCATCCCCTTCTCGCTGCGAAAGCGCGCGAATCGGCGAATGCTACGGATCATCGGATGTTGAACTTCTTGGCGTAGTAACGGAACGAGCGGAAGCTCATGCCAAGCATCTCAGCCGCCCTCACCTGCACGCCGCCGGCCCGCTCCAGCGCCAGGGCGATGTAGTAACGATAGAAATCCTCGCCGCGCGCCTCCAGGTCGAAACCTTCGCCGAGTTCTGGCAATGCACCGCCGGGATCGGGGATGCCGGGTAGAGGATCGGTTGCAGATTCCGTGTTCGACGAGCTGCCGCTGCGGATGTACCGCGGCAGCGAATCGGGCAGCACCGACGGCGACTGCTCCAGAGCCACGGCGCGCTCGATTGTGTTCTCCAGCTCGCGAACGTTGCCCGGCCATCCGTAGGCCTGAAGCAGCGCCACGGCTTCGTGCGAGATGCTGCGCACGGGCTTCTGCATCTGCGTGGCGTATTTCGCCAGGAAGTGATCGGCGAGCAGCGGAACGTCCTCGCGGCGTTCGCGCAGCGGCGGCAGGTGCATCGGGATCACATTGACGCGGTAGAACAAGTCCTCACGGAAACGGCCTTCCGCGACCAGCCTGTGCAGATCCTGATTCGTCGCGGCCACGACCCGGATGTCGGCCTGTACTTCCTCGGTGCCGCCCAGCCGGCGGAATCGACGATCCTGGAGCACACGCAGCAGCTTGACCTGCATCGTCGTGTTCATCTCGCCGATTTCGTCGAGGAAGATGGTGCCGCCCTCTGCCGCTTCAATGAGACCCTTCTTGTTCGAGTCGGCGCCGGTGAACGCTCCGCGCATGTGGCCGAACAGTTCGGACTCGAGCAGCGTCTCGGGGACGCCGCCGCAGTTGAGGGCGACAAACGGTCGATCGCGCCGCAGAGAGTTGTAGTGAATGGCGCGCGCGACGAGGTCCTTTCCCGTCCCGGATTCGCCGGTGATCAGCACGGTGCTGTTCGTCTTCGCGATGGTTTCGACCATGCGGAACACGTCGAGCATCGGGTCGCTGCGGCCGATGATGTTCGAGAACTCATAGCGGGTGTTGAGCGCCTTCTTCAGCAGCAGGTTTTCCTGCTTCAGCTGATTCGTCTCCACATGCTGCCGGATCTTCAGCCTCAATTCGTCCATGCTGAACGGCTTGGTGAAGTAATCTACGGCACCGAGCCGCATCGCTTCCACCGCGGTGCTCGTCGAGGCGTAGGCGGTCATCATGAACGCGACGATGTCCCGGTTGATCTCCTTTGCCGCACGCAGCACCTCGACGCCGGTGAGGTCGGGCATCTTGATGTCGGACAACAACAGATCGAACGGCTTGGATCGAAGCTGCTCGATGGCGTCGCGTCCGTTCTCCGCGACACACACCTCATACCCATCGCGGCGCAGCACGATGCCGAGCATCTCTCTCATCGACGGCTCGTCGTCTACCAGCAGAATGCGCACCTGCGGCGCCGCTCCGCGCGCCTCGGGTATCGCAGGAACAACGGGTCGAGCGTGAGTGGTTGGCCCGCTCATACGATGGCCCTGTCCCCAGCCGTCACCATCGCGGGCCGGGCGGCGAGCGGTTCCGGCGAACGCATGGGCAGCGTGATGCGGA
The DNA here is from genome assembly GCA_046735635.1 of Acidobacteriota bacterium. Classification (GTDB taxonomy): domain Bacteria; phylum Acidobacteriota; class Vicinamibacteria; order Vicinamibacterales; family 2-12-FULL-66-21; genus JALZOC01. Next base: position 7,329 of record JBKPTT010000152.1, read on the forward strand.
TGGTTGTCCCTGTGCCGACGGTCGATGACACCTGGATGGCGCCGTTGTAATCGGTCACGATCCTGTGCACGATGGCAAGGCCCAGGCCGGTGCCCTTGTCGAAAGAGCTGCGGAACGGTTGGAACAATCCGTCGAGTTCGGCGGGCGGAATGCCGCACCCCTGGTCGCCGATCGTGATGTTCAGCTCGTCCTGCCCCGATTCGCGGTCGGTCTTCGCGAACATCAACAGCCGCCCTCCCGATGCCATGGCGCGCAGTCCGTTGGTCGCGAGGTTCCACAGGATCTGCCGGATGTGGTTCTCATCGGCCTCGAACCACACGGGTTCAGGCGGCAGATCGACGGCGACGACGTGATCATCGCGAACTTCAGCGCTGTTGCGCAGCAACGTGGCCGTATCGAGCACGACACGGCGGATGTCGAGGCGTGTCAGCGCAACCCGCTGCGGCCGCGCATAGGTAAGGAATGACTTGATGGTTTCGTTGAGACGCTCGGATTCGCGCAGTACGATGTCCATCAGCTGCGCCTGTTCCTCGCTGAGCGACAGCTCCTGCCGCAGCACCTGAATCGACCCCGACATCGACGCCAGCGGATTTCTGATTTCGTGCGCGATGCCTGCGGCCATCTCACCGACCGCGGCCAGCCGCTGCTGCATGCGCGCGCCGCGCTCCAGCCGGCGAACGTCGGTGACGTCCTGGAAGGTGAACAGGTAGCCATTACGCCCGTCCGGCAACGACAGCGTCGTCACCGTCAGGCCGATGTCGATCAGCCGGCCGTCGGGCGAGCGGTACTGATGATCCGCGCGATGCCCGCGTGTCTCGCCGAGGCTCTGCAGGCGGCCGATAAACTGCGGCGGAAGCTGCATCACCTCGCGGATATCGCGGCCGATCGCCTGCCCCGCCGGTAACCCGGTAATAGTCGCCGCCGCCCGATTGAACGTGAGAATGCGGCCGTCCATGCCCGCCGTCACCAGGCCGCTCAGCAGACTGTCGATCACATATTGATTGAACGCGCGCAGATCCGCGATTTGCGTTGACGCGCGTTCAAGTCGCGCACCCGCCGACCGCAGGTTCTCCGCGAGCGAACCGGAGAGGAGAGCAACCGCAAAGAACCCGAACAGGTTGATCGCGACCGTGTACTGGGCGAAGCGCTGGCTCGGAAGCTCCGACGGGTGGAGCGCCTGCCACGACTTGGGAAAGAACGCGGTCGGCTCAAGGTACTGCGCGATGACGAGCGCAAGATACAAGACCGCGGTCAGCGTCGCGACCTGCAGC
>JBKPTT010000153.1:0-23367 GCA_046735635.1 Acidobacteriota bacterium
ACATACACGTGCTTGCCCGCCTGGAGCGCCCAGACCGTTGCGAGCGCGTGCCAGTGGTTGGGCGTCGCAATCACCACCGCGTCCACGTCCTTGTCGTCGAGCACGCGTCGGAGATCCTGAACGAAGTTCGGTTTGAACGTCGGCACGTCCTTCAGCTGCGGATCGTTGATGCGCTCGTCGGCGAGGTTCGCGTCGATGTCGCAGAGCGTCTTGATCTCCAGGTTCGGCACGCGCGCGAAACCGCGCTTCAACGCGTTGCCCTGCCCCCGGATCCCGATGCTCGCGGTGATGACGCGGTCGTTGGCGCCCAGGATGCGGCCGCCGACGTGCGGCGCAGCCTCCGCGCGCGAGCCGAACACGTCCGCCCCGACCGCAAGGCCCGCCGCCGCCGCGCCGACGCGCGAAGCGAAATCGCGCCGTGAAATGCCGTTGTCGTCTCGTGCCACGGGAACCTCCTCGCGTTATTTGTCCGGAATTGCCGAAGGAGCGCGCAGCGTTACACCTTTCCGATCCGTGCTGACGCTGAACCGTTTGTCCGGCTTGACCCCCTCGGGCAGCGCATAGGTGATGGCGTACTGCGACAGGATGTCGCTTGCGATATCCTGAAGGGCCTTCGTGATCGCGGAGGTGGTGACGACGTCGAATCGCCGTCCGCCGGACTGCTTGGCGCCGTCGCCGAGCACTTGTTCGCGCCCGCTCCCGTCACCGAGTGTGCCGAGGCTGGCGTTCGCGCTGGCATTGTCGTTGGCCGCGTTGCCGAAGGTGACGGCATAGAGGGCAGCGCCCCCCTGCCGCAATTGATTCAGGATCGCCTTCGGCTCGGGGCCGGCCTGTCCACCGGAGAAGGCGATCGCCACGATGACCGGTCGCTCGGGGTTGTTGTCGTCGAACTTCTTCGAGACGTCGTTGATGCCCTCGGTCAGGTTCGAGGTCGGCTGGGAATTGAGGCTCAGCTCGTTGATGGCCTTGAGCACGATATTGGGGTCGCTCGTAAAGGGCGTCACTTCGTTGTTGCGAAGACCCACGGTGATGAGAGAAATCTCCGCTGCGCCGGCCATGCGCTTGACGAATTCGAACATCGCCTCGCGGACGTGCTGATCGACCGATAGCCGCTCCTCGACCATCAGCGCGATGTGCGCGGGCGCCTTCGCCGGTTCGGCGCGGACAATCTCACGGTCTTTGCCGCCTTCCTTGACCTTGAAGTTCTGCGCCGTGAGATCGGTGACCGGCTTTCCACTGCCCTCCGTTACCGACACGTAAATCGTGCGGTTCGTCGCGGCCGCCATCGCGGCGCCGCCGCACATGGCCGGCACGGCGATCAGACACACGATCGCGAGGGCGGTTCCGCGTCTGGATGCTGAGCTCATAACGACTACCCCCGGGCGCAGATTATATGCCGCGCGGGGCCAGCGGAGCGCACCGAGCAAGCGAGACGGTGGGCATGTGCTGGTGGTGCTCCCCGGGGTGGATCCCCACGAACGCGCGGACGATCAACAGCAGTCCTGCAAGCGCCATGAGCGCCGGCGCCAGGAAACGCAGCCGGTGCCTCATCGTGGCGGGGACCGCGGCAGCCGATACAGTGAGGGCAAACAAGAGCGGCACCGTCCCTGCGCCAAACGCGATCATGAACGTGACGGCGGAGTTGACCGTCCCTGTTGCCGCCGCCGCGGCCGCTGCAGCATAGACGAGCCCGCACGGCAGTAAACCATTGACGGCCCCGAGTGCCAGGGGGCCGAGATGCGAGTGGCGGCGCGTGAGCTTCGCAGCGGCCGCGCCCGCTCGAACAATCACGAGCGACCACCTGTGCGACGCTGAACGTCCGTGCCGGGAGAAGAGCGCGCCACTTGCGGCCGCCACGAGTAGGATTCCGCCGGTGAACGCGACGGTCCTGCCGAACAGGCCAAACGAACCTGCGCGTCCGGCGTAGCCGGCGGGAATCCCGAGCAACGCGTATGTGCAGATTCGCGCGGCATGGTACAGGCTCATTCGACGAACCAGCGCCGCGCGCGAAGCCCCGCGGGCGACGGCCAGCAGCAGCGGACCGCACATACCGGCGCAATGAATGCTGCCAGCCAGACCGAGCACGGCGCCCGCGAGTAGAAGAGTCACGGCAGCACGATCGCCTGATCGACGTAGTACTCGCGCCCGCCGTCCGTCCATTTCAATTGCACGATCCAATGGCCACGGCGGAGCGCGGCGACGTCGAACACCTGCGTCCCTCGATCGTCGGGCGCGAACGTGAACGTGCGGTCGGCGGCGGGATCCGATGCGCGATAGAGCGTGACGGTTCCGCCGATCGGCCCACTGTCACGCGGGACCGTGATCGAGATTGCCTTCGGTTGCGAAATCGAGATCGACAGGGCGGATCCGAGTTGCTGCGCACGGGCGCGCGCCGCCATGTCCTGATCCTCGCGAAGCGACTCGGCATAGTAGTCCGCCCGCACAAGCGACACCGGCCGGCTCATCGCGAACACGACGAACCCGCTGGTGGCCGCGGCAAAGACGATGTAACTCGCGGCGACGCCGACGCCCCAGTTCCACTTCATGGCTGTTGCCTTTCAGCCCGCCCGGCCGGGCCTAGAAATGCGGAATCGATCTGCTGCACGATCCGGCCGTTCGATCGAATGGAGAACTTCACCGGGGTGCTCGGCCCGGTGATCGAGTTCTCCGGCACACGAAGCAGCAGCCGTGCATCGAGCAGACCGTACCCCGGCACCTCGGGCGGCGGTCCGAGCGTCGTCACGATCGCGCCGCGCGGTTCGACGACGTCGATTGTGAACGCGGTGCGCTCGGCGGATCGGTTCAGCGCCTGGAGCATGTAGAAGTTCGCGATCTCGCCGCCGGCTACGGTGGCGTACAGCGTGCCCGGCTGCCGCAGGATCACGACATCAAGGTTCGGCCGGCTGACGACGAGAAAGATGCCGGCGCCGACCAGCACGGTCCATACCGCGGCATAGGCCGCAACCCGCCCTCCAACCCGGCCAGCCGGCGTGTGCTGAAGCGCGTTGGCCGAGGTGTGCCGGATGAGTCCTTGGGGACGCCCTATCCGTCCCATGACGTCGTTGCACGCATCGATGCACGCGGCGCAGCCGACGCACTCCATCTGGATGCCGTTGCGGATGTCGATGCCGGTCGGGCAGACGGTCACGCAGCGGAAGCAGTCGATGCAATCGCCGCCGGTTGGCGGGGTGTGAAGACCCCGCCCTACTGCGCTCGGCTCAATCGCGTCGGCGTGGGACGGGGTCTGAGGACCGCGGCGTCCCGCGACCAGCCGCACACGCGGTTCGCCGCGGACGCGATCATAGGTGACCGTGATCGTCCGCTGGTCCACGAGCGACGACAACACTCGCCCGTAGGGACACGCGATGATGCACGCCTGTTCTCGGAAACGAGCAAAGACGGCGTAGAACACGCCGCTGAAAATCGTGATCGCGGCGAGCCCCGTGATGTGATTCGACGGCGAGTCCGTCACGATCGCGACGAGCTGGGGTGCGCCGATGATCCAGGCGAGGAATACGTTCGCAATGACGAACGAAAAGGCGAAGAACACGGCGTGCTTGACTATGGCGCGCACGATCCGCTCGCGCGTCCACGGCCCGCGCGCGAGACGAACCTGCTGTTCCGCCGAGCCTTCGATCAGGTACTCGAGGCGGCGGAAGAGCATCTCCATGAAAACGGTCTGAGGGCAGAGCCAACCGCACCACACGCGTCCGACGACGACGGTAGAGAGCACCAGCGTGACGAGGACTGCCAGCGCCAGCACCACGACGACGTAGAAGTCCTGCGGTCGGAACACCGCGCCGAGGATGACGAACTTCCGTTCGAGCACATTCAGCAGCATCACCGGCTGCCCATGCAGCCGCACGAAGGGTGCGAGGAAGAGGAACGCGAGCAGAAAAACGCTTACCGCGGTTCGAGCGCGATACAGCCGCCCGGACGGCTGGCGCGCGAAGATCCACCGCCTCCGCCCGTCACGTCTGACGCTGGCGAGCTCGCTGCGAAACGCGTCGTGGTCTGGAATCATCGATCGACAATCAATCAGCAATCGACAATCAGCAATGTCACTGGCATGTCGTGTCCCGTTCCGGATCGATGGGTTTGGGCGCGGCCGGCGCGGATCCGCGTTTCGAAATCACGTAGCTGGCGACCTGCAGGACCTGTTCGTCGGTCAGCGGCTTGCCGACACCGAACGGCATCATGCCTCTCGCGGGATATCCAGTGGTGATGCTCTTGGCGATGTCGTCCACCGAACAGCCATGCAGCCATTTGTCGTCGGTCAGATTCGGTCCGACGAGTCCGCCGAGGTCATGGCGGTGGCACGAGAAGCACACGTTGTCCGGACCGTCGAAAATGGCACGGCCCTTCTCCAGGTTCCCGGCGTCGGTCAGCGCGACGAGCGGGCCGCGGGTCGCTGCGGGATGCGGGCGTGTGGCTTCCGCACGCGAAGCGGCCTCGAGCTCCGCCTGGTATTCCGCAACCATGCCTTTGTGTCCGAAGAGCGGCTTGGGCAGAACGTGGTAGTTCACCAGGTAAATGGCGGAGAAGATGATCGTGAAATAGAAGCCGTACAACCACCATCTCGGCAAGTCGTTGTCGTACTCGTGAATCCCGTCGACGTCATGATCGAGGAGCTCGTCTCGGCGGGAGCCGCCGCGTTTCTCGCTGGTCATCGCACGCCCTCCTTCGCGAGATCACCATTCGACGCGCGAGCGGAGTGAGCGAGGGCGGATGGTGTCCTGAGCGAAGGCGATGAAACGGCCGAAGTCGAAGGACAACACGTGTCGCTCAAGTCGTTCCGTTCGCTCATGGCGGGTCCGTCGAGCGGCAGCGACGCAAGACGGCTCACGCGGCGGCTGTCCATCCGCGCGACCTTGACGAGGACTGCGCCGAAAACGGCGACGAATAGCATGAGGGAAATCACGGGGAAGACGTGGACGCCCGTGATGGTCTGAAGAATCTCCTTGTACATTACTGGCCTCCGCCCGCGGCGCCAGACCTCGAGGCCGCCGAGGCCGTCGCGGGCGATCGAGTGTTGATGTCCGTACCCAGGCGCTGCAGATACGCGATGAGTGCGATGATTTCGCGATCCGCCCTGGCGGGGACGCCGGCTTTGCCCATCGCGTCCGCAAGGCGCGTCGCCTGCGCCTTCAGATCGGCTTCTGCCCGGCGTTGGTAACCTTCCGGGTACGGGACTCCCAGGCGCCGCAGCGTGATCACCTTGCCTTCTATGTGCGACGTGTCGAGCGCATCGTCGTAGAGCCATGGATAGCCGGGCATGATCGATCCCGGCGACGTTGCGCGCGGCTCCTTCATGTGCACGAAATGCCACGAGTCCGGATACTTGCCGCCTTCGCGCTGCAGGTCGGGCCCCGTCCGCTTGGAGCCCCAGAGGAACGGATGGTCGTAGACGAACTCCCCGGCCTTCGAGTAATCGCCGTACCGCGCCGTCTCAGCTCGCAGCGGGCGGATCATCTGAGAATGGCAGCCGACGCAGCCCTCGCGGATGTAAAGGTCGCGTCCTTCGATTTCGAGCGGCGTGTACGGCTTCACCGCCGCGATTGTCGGCACGTTGGCGCGGATGAGCGCCGTGGGCACGAACTCGACGACGCCGCCCACGACGACTGTCGCGAACGTCAGCACGGCGAACTGCGCCGGACGCGATTCCAGCGTTCGATGCCAGGTGGACGTGCTCTCGCGTGACGCTCGCGGGAGCGGCGGTGCCTGGGCCATCTCGTTGGCGACGAACGACCCCTGTTTCGCCGTCCGATACAGGTTGTATGCGGCGACGAGCGCACCGAGCGTGAACAGAGTGCCGCCGCCGGCGCGCAGCATGTACATCGGCCGCAGCCGCACGACGGTTTCGAGGAAGTTGGGATACCGCAGCGCGCCGTCTGGCGTGAATTCCTGCCACATCAGGCTCTGGGTGATGCCGGACACGTACATCGGAATCGCGTAGAAGAGAATGCCGAGCGTGGCCAGCCAGAAGTGCACATTCGCGAGCCGTTCGGAGTAGAGCTTCGTGTCGTAGATCCTTGGGATGATGTAGTAGAGCATCGCGAACGCGAGGCCGCCGTTCCACGCGAGCGCGCCGACGTGCACGTGTCCGATGATGTAGTCGGTATAGTGGGTGAGCGCGTTGACGTTCTTGAGCGACAGCATCGGGCCCTCGAACGTCGACATGCCGTAGGCGGTGACGCCCACGACCATGAACTTCAGCACGGCGCTCTCGCGAACGCGATCCCACGCGCCGCGCAGCGTGAGCAAACCGTTGACCATGCCGCCCCACGACGGCGCCACCAGCATGACCGAGAACACCGTCCCGAGCGACTGCGCCCAGTCCGGCAGCGCCGTGTAGAGCAGGTGATGCGGGCCCGCCCAGATGTAGAGAAAGATCAGCGACCAGAAGTGGACGATCGACAACCGATAGGAGAACACCGGCCGGTTCGCCGCCTTCGGGATGAAGTAGTACATGACCCCGAGGAACGGGGTCGTCATGAAGAACGCGACGGCGTTATGCCCGTACCACCACTGCACGAGCGCGTCCTGTACGCCCGCATACATCGAGTAGCTTTTCAGCAGGCTCACCGGCAGCTCGAGCGAGTTGACGACGTGCAGCAGCGCAACCGTCACGAACGTCGCGATGTAGAACCAGACCGCGACATACATGTGCCGCTCGCGTCGCTTGACGATCGTGCCGAGCATGTTCCAGCCGAACGTCACCCACACGACCGTGATCAGAATGTCGATCGGCCACTCGAGTTCCGAGTACTCCTTGCTCGTCGTAAAGCCGAGCGGCAGCGTCAAGGCCGCGAGCACGATGATGAGCTGCCATCCCCAGAAGTGCACCGCGCTCAGGCGGTCGCTGAACATCCGGGCCTTGCACAGCCGCTGCAACGAGTAATACACGCCCACGAAGATCGCGTTACCCGCGAACGCGAAGATTGCCGCGTTGGTGTGGAGCGGCCGCAACCGGCCGTACGAGAGGTACGGGATGTTGGGCAGCAGCGATGGGAACACCAGCTTCAGCGCAACGACGACTCCGACCAGAAAGGCAACGATCCCCCACCCCGCCGTCGCGACGGCGAACTTGCGCACGATGACGTTGTCGTACTGGAACGTGTCGACGCTCGTTCGTGTCGCGGATGTGTGTTCGAGAATCGGTTCTTCGAGTAGGACTGTCATAGGTTCTGATCTCTTCGCGGTCCGTTTAGGTGGCTTCGCTTTCCGTCACAATGGCTTCGCTGTCCGTTTGGTTTCTTCGCTGTCCGTCAAAGTGGCTTCGCTGTCCGTTGGCGGGCTTCGCGGTCCGTCATTCGTCATTCGTCATTCGTCATTCCCCATTCGAGCGGATCCCGGATCCCGGATCCCGCATCCCGGATCCCGGCAGCGGAGCCTCCATCAGCACACGTACCGCGGGCGTCAAGGTGTCGTCGAACTGTCCTGAGCGCACGGCCCAGATGAACGCCACGAGAAAGCCTCCCGCAACCGAGCCGCCAGCGATGATCAGCAGCACGATGACGCTCATCGCGGGCTCGTCCTCAGCTCGGTCAAACAGCCTGCGTCGAGCGTTCGCTCGACCCGCCGTCTGAGCTCGGCCGATGGGAGCAGCTGCCGCGCGGACCAGCGCATCGCGCCGCTGCTCAGTGCCACGATCGTCAGCGAGCTCACGGGCATGAGGATCGCCGAGGCCAGCGGCGTGAGCCGGCCGGCAAGCGCGAGCGAGAGGCCGAGCACGTTGTAGACGACCGACACGAGTAAACAGATGATGACGACCGTGCGCGACCGCGAGGCGTATGCGAGGAATGCGGGCAGCTCCTCGAGATGCGTGCCGGAGATCACGGCGTCACAGGCGGGGACGATGCACGCGGTCTCGTCCGATACGGAGATGCCGACGTCAGCCGCTGCGAGCGCGCCCGCGTCGTTGAGCCCGTCGCCGATCATGAGGACGTGATGCCCGGCTGCGCGCGCGCCGGCGACGAACGCGAGCTTGTCCTGCGGCGTCTGGCGGAAGCGCATCCTCTCGCCGAACGTGGGTGCCCACCGCAACCGCTCGCTGTCGCTGTCGCCAGACAGTAGGAACAGCTGATACGCCTTCGACAACACGCGTGCCGCCGTTTCTGCGCCCGCGCGGATTGCAGGCGACAGCCGCACCCATCCGCGCTCGTGACCCGCGCGCACGAATGTCAGGCCGGCGTCCTGTCCGAGCTTGTCGTCAGGCTTGCCCGCGAAGTCGGCCCCTCCAATCGCAACCTCGACACCGTTGATCTGCGCGGAAATACCCTCGCCGGGAACCTCGACGAGCTTGTCGAGGCTGACGATGTGGTATGGGGCAGCGTCGGCCGTCGAGATGCTGGCGATGGCGCGGCTCACGGGATGGAGCGAGTGGGACGCGAGCGTCCGGATGAGCGACCACGCGCGGCGCGAAAGTGGAGACGCCTCGTCGACGGTGCGCTCGGACCCGCCGGTGAGCGTGCCGGTTTTGTCGAAGATGATCAGATCGACGCGGCTCAAATCCAGCGCCACGCCCGGATGCTTCAGGTAGAGTCCGCGAAGGCCCAGTTGCCCCATCGCGGTGCCGAGCGTGATCGGAGCGGCGAGCGTGAGGGCGCACGGGCACGCGATGATGAGAACAGCGGTCGCGACGCTTGCGGCGGTCGACGCGTCCGGCCACCACGCGATCGCGCCGGCGAGCGCGATCGCGATGGCGCCAAACGTAAACCACGCGCCGAACCGGGCCGCGACGTCAGTCAGCCACGGCGACTTCGGCTTCGCGAACACCGGGTTGTTCCAGAGGCTGGCGAGATGGCTGTGAGAGACGTCGCGGACGATACGCAGGCGCATCGCCCGATCCGCCGCACGTCCGCCGGCCCTCACGATGTCCCCAGCCGCCAGGCTGACGGGTCGTTGCTCTCCGGTGATGAAGGCGTAGTCGATCGAGCCCGTCGCGTCGAGAAGTTCGGCATCCGCCGGAACGACCTCGCTGCGCCGGATCTGGATCACGTCACCGGTCGCCAGGCGCTCCAGCGGAACGAGCTCGACGCCGCCGGTACGCTCGGCCCGAACCGAGAGGGGGAGAAACGAGCGGAAGGTTCGATCGAACGCAATGCGGTCGAACACTTTCTGCTGGAAGAGCCTGCCGAGCAGCAGGAAGAACACGAGACCCGCGAACGAATCGAGGAAGCCCTCGCTGTGTCCGGTGCCGATGTCGACAACGCTCCGCGCGAAAAGAACCGCGAGCCCGAGCGCGACGGGTACTTCGAGCGCCATCGAGCGGCGCCGGATCACCTGCCAGGCCGTGCGGAAGTAATCCTGCGCGCTGAACAGCAGAACCGGGACTGCAAAGAGAATGTTGAGGACGTCGAACAGCCGTTGAAACCCGCCCTCGAGCGGAACCCCGTTCACGTAACGCGGGATGCTGAAGAGCATGATGTTGCCGAACGCAAACCCGGCGACGCCAATCTGAAGGTGAAGCCGCCGTCTGCCGGCTGGAGGCCGGGGCGCTCTGTCCTCGGGTGAGACGACGGGTTCGTAGCCGAGCGACGCAATGCGCTCGGCAATGCGGCGAAGTGTCGTGGAGGCTGGTCGGTATTCGACGTGGATGGAGCGGCGCAGCAGGTCCACCTCGCTGCGGGTCACGCCGTCATCGAACCGCCAGAGCTGTTCGAGCAGCCACACGCACGAGGCACAGTGAATCGCCGGAACCGACAGCGTTGCGCGAGCGGCGACTCCATCGTCGAACGTAACGAGACGCGAGGCGACCGTGGGGTCATCGAGTACCGCGAAGCGATCGCGATCGAGACCGCTCGATCGTTTCTGCGACGTCCCCGGAACGACCTCGCAGGCATAGAACGCGTCGAGGCCGGCCGTCTGGAGCAGAGCGAACACCGTCTCGCAGCCCCGGCAGCAAAACGCGCCGTCTGCGGTGCGGACGGCCTCGGCGTCACAGGCGTCGCCGCAGTGACGGCAGAGCTCGGACGTGGAAGCCGGTTGTGGGGGAGCTACGAGCATCGATGCCGTGGCCAACGGCAACGCGGGTGCCACCGCGAATTGCTGGCATTTACGGCGGATACGAGTGTTCCGGGACACGGCTGCCGGATTTCCGTCAGCGGCGATCCCGCCGATGGAGCCCGATGCGTTAGAATTCGCTCATGAAGCCAGCCACCGAATTCCGGGATTACGCGAATGCCCGGTCGTGCGTCGAGGAGTTCTACGCGAAGAACCACGCCCATCAAACCCTCGACTTCGTTCTGGGCAAAAAGCAGGAATACCTGGCTCGGAACCGCCGCACGCTGACCGTCTGGGAGTCGCTCGATTACCTGAACACGCTCGTCGACGACAGCGACCCCGACATCGATTTCACGCAGATCGAGCATGCGCTGCAGACCGCCGAAGCGATCCGCGCCGCGAAGCAGCCGCGCTGGATGATCGTGACCGGGCTCGTGCACGATCTCGGAAAGATTCTGTGTCTGTTTGGCGAGCCGCAGTGGGCCGTGGTGGGGGATACGTTCCCGGTCGGCTGCCGCTTCTCACCGAAGATCGTCTACAGCGAGTACTTCCGCGACAACCCCGACGTGAACGTCGCCGAATATCAGACGGAGAACGGAATTTACGAGGCGCGCTGCGGTCTCGAGAACGTGCACCTGTCGTGGGGGCACGACGAGTACGTCTACCATGTCGTGAAGGACTACCTGCCTGACGAAGCGCTCTACATGCTGCGTTATCACTCCTTTTATCCGTGGCACAAGGAAGGGGAGTACACCCACCTGACCAACGACAAGGATCGGGAGATGTTGAAGTGGGTGCGTGCGTTCAACCGCTACGATCTCTACTCCAAAGGAGCTGAGCGGCCGAACGTAGACGAGCTGATGCCGTACTACAAAGATCTCGTCGACGAGTTCCTGCCGGACCCCTTGCGGTGGTAGAGGTCTGACCCTGGTCTGACCCCGGTCTGACCCCTCACTTCAACGGCAGCGGCGGGGCTGCCTTTGGCTGCGACGCGTTGTAATCCTCTCCCAACAACATCGCAATCGTTGCGGCGATCTGGGACTGCGTGACGTTGATGTTCGATCGCACTCCGACCGGCTCGACGCCAGGGCCCATCACGGCCATCCAGATGCGCTCGGCCTCGGGAACGTCGCGCCCGTGGCTCGTCCAGTTCTCGCCGGTGCTGCCGCGACCGTGGTCCGTGGCGAGGACGAGCGCCGTGTGTTCTGCGTATCCCGGAAGCGCCTGCGCGGTCTCCCATAGCCGGCCGATGAACCGATCGTTGCGCCACGCGGAGTCGAGATAGAGATCGTACCGTCGGCCATGCGCCCACTCGTCGGTCTCGCCGAGCATGACGTAGAGCACCCGCGGCTGATGCCGTTTCAGGTACTCGAGCGCGCCGAAGCCTGTCGGCGCGTCGGCGCGAGTCTCGCCCCAGTAGGGCGGAAGGTCCTGCGAGAAGTCGTTGATTGTCCGCTCGCGTTCACTGGCGGGACTGTCGATGGGTGGCCCTTCGCCGTTGGCGGGCAGATGGCTGCGCTGGGTGTTCACGATCCAGGGCAGCAATTCCCACGAGGCGAACGCCGCCACCTTACCGTTGTACGCAGGCTTGCCGTTCAGCCACTCGAGGATCGTGACGTTCGGGTTCCCCTTCCGGTCGTTGCTGTCGATCCGCGGATCGGCGAAGCCGGCGAGCATCTCGTTGTAGCCCGGATAGGAGAAGCGCAGCCCGTTGGTCACTCGCGCGACGCTTCCGCGCGTTGCGTCGCCAAAGACCTGACCTTTGGCGGCGACCGTCGTCCAGAAAAAGGGGAGGAGCTTCGCCCGCCGTTCCTCCGCTGTTGCGCCGCCGAAACGCTTGTCGAGCGGAGCGGCATCCGAGACCCCGCCTTCCTTCTTCGTCAGCAGCTCGGAGGCCATGCCCCCGAATACTTCCTGCCAGCGCATCCCGTCCATCGTCACAAACAGCACATGAGTGATGACGGGACCTCGTTGAACGTAGGCGGCGCGTTCAAAACCAGGCAGTAGAAAACAGACGGAGAGCAGCAGAAATCTCTTCATGATTGCGGCGAATTATATTCCGGTAACATCACCGACATGCCGCCGTTCCTCATTTCACTGATGACCGCCATTTCGATCGTGGCCTGGCCGATGCTCCTCGACGAGGGGGACGGCCAGTCTCCTCGAAGCGTCAATCAAGGCCGACCCTCTACCTTCGACGTCGTCGTCTACGGTGGCACGGCCGGCGGCGTGATCACTGCGGTTGCGGCGGCAAGAGAGGGGCTAAAAGTCGCGCTCGTGAGTCCCGATCGTCACTTGGGCGGCATGGTGTCGGGCGGACTTGGATGGACGGACTACGGGCGTAAGGAAGTCATCGGCGGCTACTCCCTGGAGTTCTTCGAGCGTGTGGGGAAGAAGTACGGCCGTGACATCGAATGGCACTTCGAGCCGCACATCGCGGAAGCCGTCTTCGACGATTTGGTGAAAGAGTCGGGAGTCACTGTCGTTATCGGACAGCGTTTGCGGGAAAACGGAGGTGTTCAAAAAATTGGTGCCAGCCTGACTGACATCGTGATGGAAAACGGCGCGTCGTACCACGGATCAATCTTCGCGGACGCCACATACGAGGGGGACTTGATGGCGCAGGCCGGCGTGTCGTACACCTGGGGACGCGAGGGGATGGCGCAGTACGACGAATCGCTCGCCGGGGTCCGCGAGCACACGCCACTTCATCAGTTCCGAGCGTCCGTCTCGCCATACGACGAGACGGGCAAGCTGCTGCCGGAGATCATGGCGCGATCCAGCGATCCCGTGGGGGCCGCAGACAAGCGCGTGCAGGCCTACAACTATCGCCTGTGCATGACGAAGACGCCCGAGAATCGCGTCGCGTGGCCGAGGCCGGCGAAGTACAACCCCGTACGCTACGAGCTCCTTGGACGCTATCTCCCCGCCTTCGAGGCCGAGTTGAAGCGGCCGCTCGGCATCAACGATGTGATGAAAGCGGACATCGTGCAGAACGGAAAGACCGATACGAACAACAACGGTGCGTTCTCGACCGACTACATCGGCGGCAGCTACGGGTACCCGGAGGCGAGCTACGCGCATCGTGCGCAGATCCGTCAGGCGCACGTTGATTACATCCAGGGCTTCTTGTATTTCCTCGCGACCGACGCGCGGATTCCCGCGCAGCTGTCAGCGGAAATGAAGGAATGGGGTTTGTGCAAGGACGAGTTCACCGACAATCACAATTGGCCGTACCAGTTGTACATCCGGGAAGCACGCAGGATGGTTGGTGACTTCGTGATGTCGCAGAAGGATATTCAGACAGAGTTGACCAAGCCCGACGTCATCGGCATGGGATCGTACAACAGCGACTCGCACAACGTGCAGCGGCGGCCCACCGGCGATGGCAAGGCCGTCGAAAACGAAGGCGACATGCAGGTTCCCGTTACACCGTACCAGATTCCCTACCGCCTCATGTTGCCGAAGCGGAATCAGGCGACGAACCTGCTCGTCCCGGTCGCATTCTCCGCGACGCACGTGGCGTACTCGACGCTTCGCATGGAGCCGCAGTACATGATCATCGGGCAGGCGGCGGGGATCGCGGCGAAGATGTCAATCGACACGAAGCAGGCGGTCCAGGACGTCAATACCGCGGCGCTGTCGGCGAAGCTGAAATCACAGCGGGCGGTGTTCGAGTACCATTGACAGCATTACCGAAACCCATGAAACGCATTACCTGCAACGTCGCGCTTGCGCTTGCGTTTGCGACCGCCGTCGCCGCCGCCGAACCTCGCGTCAAGACTTCCAACGGCACGCTCGAGGGCACGACAGAGACGAGCGGCATTCATACCTATCGCGGTATTCCGTTCGCGCAGCCGCCGATCGACGACCTGCGCTGGCAGCCGCCCCAGCCGGTGGAGAACTGGCCCGGCGTCCGGAACGCCAAGCAGTTCGGGCCGCGCTGCGTGCAGTCGCCGATCTTCAACGATATGGTCTTCCGCTCGAACGGCATGAGCGAGGACTGCCTGTACCTGAACGTCTGGACACCCGCGAAATCCTCCAGCGAGCGGCTTCCCGTTCTCGTGTACTTCTACGGCGGCGGGTTCGTCGCGGGCGACGGCTCGGAACCGCGGTACGACGGCGAGAACATGGCGAAAAAGGGAATCGTCGCCGTCACGGTGAATTACCGGCTGGGCGTGTGGGGCTTCCTCGCACACCCCGCCCTCACGAAAGAGTCGCCGCACCACGCCTCGGGCAACTACGCACTGCTCGATCAGAACGCCGCGCTCAAGTGGGTGAACAAGAACATCGCGGCGTTCGGTGGGGACCCGCGTAAGGTCACGATCGCGGGGGAGTCGGCGGGATCGCTGTCGGTGAGCGCACAAATGGCGTCGCCGCTGTCCAGGGATTTGATCGCCGGTGCAATTGGGGAGAGCGGAGCGCTGATCGCCCCGACGCTCGGGCCTGTCCCGCTCGCCGATGGCGAGAAGGCAGGCGCCGAATTTGCGAAGACCCTCGGCGCGGAATCGATTGCCGCGCTGCGCGCGCTCCCGACCGACAAGATCCAGGCGGCAGCGGCGAAGCTCCCGATCGGCCGATTCGCCGCGACTGTCGATGGATGGTTTCTTCCGAAGTTGCCGGTCGACATCTTTGCGGCCGGTCAGCAGGCGCACGTGCCGCTCCTCGTCGGGTGGAATTCTGCCGAGAGCAATTACCGCGCGGTCCTCGCGCAGGCCGAGCCGACGGTCGAAAACTACGCGGCGGCGGTCAAAAAGCTGTATGGCGAGAGGGGCGACGAAGCGTTGAAGCTGTACCCCGCCTCGACTTCCGACGAAGTGGTCGACGCGGCAACCGACCTCGCCAGTGACCGGTTCATCGCCTACAGCACGTGGAAGTGGTTCGATCTGCACAGTCGGACGGGCGGCAAGCCCACATTCCGTTATTACTACGCGCGGCCTCGCCCGCCAGCCGTCAGCGGAAACGGCGCCCCCGCACGCGGGGCTGTTCACTCTGCGGAAATCGAATACGCGATGGGGAACCTTGCGGGGAACAAAGTGTTCGCGTGGACGCCCGACGACTATAAAGTGTCGGAGCTGATGCAGGGGTATTTCGCGAATTTCATCAAGACCGGCAATCCCAACGGCGATGGCCTTCCGGACTGGCCGGCGGCGAGCGCAGAGAGTGCCCGATACATGCGCATCGACGTCGCACCACGTACCGAAATCGACAAGACCCGGCCGCGATACCTGTTTCTCGATGAGGACTACACGAAGAAATGAGTTTTGTCATGCTGTGTACCGCTCGCCTCGTTGCCCTCGCGCTTCTCGTCAGCCCCGCCGCTACGGCCGAACCGGCGAATGTTGCCGGAAAGTGGAACATCACCATGGAGCTGTCGTCGATTACCGGCCACCCGGTCATCACGTTGAAGCAGGATGGCGAGAAGCTGACCGGCACATACGAAGGCCGGTACGGGGAATCGGTCCTGCGCGGCACGATTAAGGAGAAGGACATCTCGTTCACGGTCACGCTCGTAGCCGAAGGCATGCAAACCCAGGGCGTGTTCGCCGGCAAGGTCGAGGGCGAGACGATGGGCGGGGATGTCTCGTTCGAGGGAGCTGGCGACGGCACGTGGTCCGCGGTTCGCGCAAAGTAATTGGCGTCCTGGGTCTCGCGCTGTGCATGCTCGCGTGGGCGCGCGACGCTCCCGCGTATTCGGCGCTCGCGCACGAGGCCATCGTCGACGCCGCCTGGGATTCGTCGATCGTGCCGGCACTCCGGGCGCGATTCAAGGTCTCAGCCACCGATTTACGGCGTGCGCGTGCGTTTGCTTACGGCGGCAGCCTCATACAAGACATCGGGTATTACCCCTTCTCGAGCCGGTTCTTCGGCGATCTGACGCATTACGTTCGCAGCGGTGACTTCGTCGAGGCGCTCGTGCGCGAGGCCTCCAACGCCGACGAGTACGCCTTCGCGCTTGGCGCGCTGGCCCATTACGCGGCCGACAACACCGGCCATCCGCTCGCGGTCAACCGAGCGGTCCCCGTGCTCTATCCGGACCTTCGCGCGAAATTCGGCGATGAAGTCGACTACGCCGACAGCCCCGCCGCCCACCTCAAAACCGAATTCGGTTTCGACGTGGTCCAAGTGGCACGCGGCAAGTACGCGACCGACGCGTATCACGACTTCATCGGCTTCGAGGTATCCAGGCCGGTGCTCGAGCGCGCGTTTCGATCGATCTACGGACTCGAGATCACCAAAGTGTTCGGCGATTTGGACATGTCGATTGGGACGTTTCGGTGGACGGTCAGCACGACCATCCCGGAAATGACGAAGGTCGCATGGGAGCTCAAGTCGAAGGAGATCGATGCGCTGGAACCCGGGATGACGCGTGAGCGCTTCAGCTTCCAGATGACGCGCGCCGGGTACGAGAAGGAGTGGGGCACGACCTACAAACGTCCTGGATTCGGCCACAAGCTGCTCGCGGCGCTGCTACGCGTTGTTCCCAGATTCGGTCCCTTCAAAGTCGCGGCGTTCAAGCCGCCGACGCCTCAGACCGAGCGGTGGTTTCTGGACAGCTTCGCGACTACCGTCGAGCGCTACCGGACGATGGTGGCGGCCGCCGAACGCGGCCGGCTGAACCTGGAGAATCGCAACTTCGATACCGGCCGGCTTGTGAAAGCGGGCGACTACACGCTCGTGGACAAGACCTACGCGGAGCTCGTGCACCGTCTGGCCGCACGCGTGAACTCGAATCCCGGCGCCTCCCCAGCGGAGACGCTCGCGAACATCAACGCGTTCTATGCCGATGCGAGCGCGCCGCTCGAGACGAAAAAGCACAAGGGAGAGTGGAAGCGGCTCCTCCGGGAGCTGGGCACTCTCCAGCCGACCCACGTAACGCACGACTGACAGAAATTTCCTTCACGTGCGGAAACTGTAATCACCAGCGCGCCCTCTGACGAATTTCGCGCCTGAGTCGACGAAATTTTCGGGCATGGCCATTGCGCCCGCGCCGTCGTGCCTTCCCGCCGCAGGTTTGTCTGTGCAATTGCCGCATGTGCCGTCGGCGCGCAATTCTGGGCAGCTTCGCTCTTTGCGAGCGGGCAGGACCTGCCGGCGCCCGAAGCCTGGGCCGCGCTGGACCGCGGCGACCCGGCCAAGGCCGCGGCGATCTTTCGGGAGGAGCTCGATCGCAGTCCGCGCAACGCGATGCTCTATTACGGGGCCGGCTACGCGAACTTCGCGCTCGGCCGAAACGACGCCGCAATCTCGCTGCTGAAGCACGCCGTCGAATACGACCCGAAGTTCGTCAGCGCGATGGTGCTGCTCGCCCAGGTCGCGTATCAATCGGCCGATCTCGATCTCGCCGTGCGGACGATGGAGAAGGCGGCGGTCCTTGCGCCGGCGGATCGACGCATTGCCCAACAACTGGATCAGTGGCGCAAGGAGTCGGCCGTCCACAACAGCCTGGAGGAAAAGGCCGGAGCGCACTTCAACGTTCTGTATGAAGGATCGACCGACCGCGCGCTGGGGAATCACGTGTCCGCGGTGCTCGAGGCGGCGTACTGGCGAATCGGCCAGACGCTCAGCATTTATCCGTCGGAGACGTTGAACGTCATCCTCTACACGAACCGGCAGTTCCACGACATCACGAGAGCGCCCGCCTGGGCGGGCGGGGGCTATGATGGCCGGATTCGGCTGCCGGTCGGCGGCGCCCTGCGCTCGCCCAAGTCGCTCGACCGCGTCGTGACCCACGAGTTCGTGCACGCCGTGATCCGCACCGCGGCGTCCAACAACGTCCCGACCTGGGTGAATGAAGGCCTGGCGAGCTATCTCGAGGCGCCCGATCACCTGTGGGCGGGTCAGGCGCTCCGCATGGCGCCGGAGCTGATTCCCATCGAGGACCTCGCAAACGGCTTCGATCAATTCGACGGGCAGGCGGCGCTCATCGCGTACGCGGAGAGCCTCGTCGCGGGACAGATCCTGTGCGAGAGACTCGGGCCGAACGTCGGCACGTTCTTACAGATGCTCGGCAGCGGCCACACGGTCGACCAGGCGCTGAGCACGCATAACGTGCAGCCAGACGTCTTCTACGCGGAGTGGAGAAAGCGAATCGGGGCGAAATGACTATGCCGGATCAGATCACCGACTACTACGACTTGCTGCAGGTGAGCCCGAGCGCGGAGCTCGAAACGATTCATCGCGTGTACCGCATGCTCGCGCAGCGTTTTCACCCCGACAATCAGGAAACGGGGAATCCGTCGCGTTTCCGGGAGATCAGCGAGGCGTACCGCGTGCTGAGCGATCCCGAGGAGCGCGCGCGGTACGACGTGCAGCACCAGCAACACCGGCACGACCGATGGCGCCTCGTCTCGACAGGCGGTTCGGCGGACAACGACTTCGAGCTCGAAGAGATGGTGCGGCTCACCGTCCTCGAAGTGCTCTACACCAAGCGCCGCATGGAGCCCCGCGAGCCCGCGATCTTCGCGCTCGATCTCGAGAGCATGACCGGCCGTCCACGTGAACACCTCGAGTTCACGATCTGGTATCTGGGGCAGAAGAAATACGTCACGCGCGACGACAACTCGCGCCTCGTGATTACCGCGGAAGGCGTGGAGTACCTGGAGTCCAACTACCGGTCGAACGGGCGGAAGAGAATCGCGGCTGCTGCGACCTCGTGATCCGCGATTCCCTCTTCCTCGACCTAATCGCCCGCTCTACACGTTCTTCGGTACAACGTAAGGCGCGCGGTAGGCCCGTGTGAGCATCTTGGTCGCCTCAGGATCGTCGACGCAGGTCAAACCCTTCGCGTCCCAATGGATCGTCCGCCCCAGGCGATAGCTGATGTTCGCCAGGTGCACGAGGTTGCACGAGAGCGCGCCCTCCTCGATTTCCGCGTTGAGATCCTGCCGCTTGCGGCTGCGCATCGCGTCGATGAAATTCTGCCAGTGCTTGTCGGGCGCGGTCGCGGTGGGGCCGGGTTTCTGGTCGCGGCCGAGGAACGAGTAGTACTTGTTGTAGTTGTCGATCACCAGGTAGCCGTTCGAGCCGTAGAACTGATTGCCGATCGTGTTCCCCGGCTTGTCTCCGTTGATCCCAGCCTCGTGCGGCGAAATCCAGTGCCGCACTTCGAACGTCATCATCTTCTTCTTGCCGTCCACGTCGAACTCGTAGCTGGCGCTCAGCGTGTTCGGCGTCTCCTGATCGTCGTCGAACATGAACTTGCCGCCAATGGTGCTCACCTTGGTCGGGTGTGTGACGCCGAGGCCCCACCGCGCGATGTCGACTTCGTGGATGCCCTGATTGCCCAAATCGCCGTTGCCCGTGTCCCAGAACCAGTGCCAGTTGTAGTGGAAGCGGTTCTGGGTGAACGGATGCATCGGCGATGGACCCGTCCACAGGTCGTAATCGACGCCCGCGGGAACTGGTTCCACCGGCTTCTTGCCGATCGTGTCACGCCACTTGTAGCAGAGGCCGCGAGCCATGTAGACCTCGCCGAGCTCGCCATCGCGCATCTTCTGCACGGCCTCGCGCAGCGCCGCCGACGACCGGCTCTGGCTGCCTTGCTGGACGATGCGATCGTACTTCCGGGCAGCGGCGACGATCTGCTGCGATTCGAAGATGTTGTGGGAGCACGGCTTTTCGACATAGACGTCTTTGCCCGCCTGGCACGCCCAGATCGTCTGCAGCGTGTGCCAGTGGTTCGGCGAGGCGATGGAGATGGCGTCAATGTTCTTGTCTTCGAGCAGCTTGCGCACGTCGACGTAGGTTGCCGGCTTTTTGCCCCCCTTGGTCTCAACCCACTTCACCTTGTTGGCGATGTGCGATTGGTCGACATCGCACAACGCGGCGAGTTCGACGTTCTGCATGGACGACCACGCCTGCACGTGGCTTTGTCCGCGTCCGCCGCAGCCTACGACACCGATTCGGATCGTGTCGTTCGGGCTTGCCAGGCCGCGCACGGCGGCGCCCGCCGTGATGACGGCGGTGCTCATGATGAAATGTCGTCGGTTCATCGTCATAAATCATTCTCTCCGTGCGGGAATACGGCCCGAGCCAGCGAATCGAGCACTCAATTATCGCGATTTTCCGTTCGCCCGCAAACCGGCCGGCTGAAGCGACGCGGCAAACCGGTCAATTGCGCCCCAATATGCTTCAGCTGTCAGCGGAACGTCGTCATTGTGATCTTTGCCCTCGATTGTGACGAACTCCTTCGCCCCCTTGAGCCGCTCGTACAGCTCGCGGCCAAGGGTGAACGGCACGATCGAGTCCCGATCGCCATGCATCACGAGGACCGGACGGCTGGTGCGATTCGCAAACTCCGCGGTAGGGAAACGGTAGCTCGCGAACAAGGACAGGAACATCATGATAGGGGAGTCGCGGACGACCGCGCGGGCCTCGGGGAACGAAGATTCGAGGATGAGGCCGTCAGGCGTGCGCACGGTGGACGCATACGCGGCCATCGTTCCCCCTAAAGATCGTCCCCAGTAGATCGTCGGAACGGACGCCGATTCGCCAGCCCACGCCCGCGCCGCGATGATTCCTGCATCGTGATAGAGCCCCAGCTCTGTTGGCCGGCCGCTGCTCAGGCCGTAGCCTCGGTAGTCGAACGCGAAGACGGAATAGCCGCGCTTCGCGATGCCGGTCAGGCACGGCGCCCACATAGAGAGGTTCCCGCCATTACCGTGAAAGTAGACGATGTTGGCGCGGGGATTTGCGGCCCGCATGATCCAGGCATGCAGACGGTCGCCCTCGGGTGTCATGACGTCCTGTGCTTCGAACGCCATGCCGTATTCCCGCGGCGTTTCGGTTTCCCCTGTCGTAGGAAAGAACGCGAACCGCGGCTCGATCCAGCGCGCAACGAGCACGAGGGCGACGATTCCCACGACGAGGATTTCGACAATGATCGTCAACGCCCGCCTCATGCCACAATCTCCCTCCATGAGAACACAACAGCGTCTCGCGATCGCGCTGGCGTGTGCGGTGGCGGTCTTGTGCCGTGCTTCGGCTCAGGAGCCCTCGCCGGCGCCGCCGCTCCGCCTTGCCATTGCCGGCCTCGTGCACGGCCACGTCAGCGGGTTTCTACGCGCCGCCCAGGCTCGCTCCGACGTGCGCATCGTCGCCGTATTCGAGCACGATGCGGCGCTGCTGAAAAGCTACGGCGATCGTTACAAGCTTCCTTCGGACGCGCTGTTCACAGATCTGGACACCATGCTGGAGCGTACGAAGCCGGAGGCCATTGCCTCCTTTACGAGCACCTACGACCATCCGGCGATCGTCGAAGCGGCCGCGGCGCGACATGTTCCGGTGATGATGGAGAAGCCTCTCGCGGTCAGCATCGCCGACGCCGGCCGAATCCAGCGCGCGGCCGAACGAGGGTCGATCGCGGTGTTCGTCAATTACGAGACGACATGGTATCCGAGTCACGCGGCAATCTGGTCGCTGATGAAGGAAAAGGGCGCTGCGGGCGACATCCGCAAGATGGTTGCGATGGACGGCCACCAGGGTCCGAAAGCGATCAACGTGCAGCCTGAATTCTTCGATTGGCTCACCGACCCGGTGCGGAACGGCGCCGGTGCGTTGTTCGACTTCGGCTGTTACGGCGCCAACCTGATGACGTGGTTGATGGACAACCAGCGGCCGCTCGCCGTTACCGCGTTAACGCAGCATCTGCAGCCAGCCGTTTACCCCCACGTGGACGACGAGGCGACGATCCTGCTCGAGTATCCGAAAGCGCAGGGGATCATCCAGGCCTCGTGGAACTGGCCAATCAACCGGAAGGATTTGGAAGTCTATGGCGAGCGCGGTCTGGCGATCGCGACCGGCGGGAGCGGACTGCGTGTTCGGTTGGGGGGCGAAGCGGAGCGAACGATCACGCCGGATCCGAGGAGCGCCGACGAAAAGGATTCGATTTCGCACCTGATTGCAGTCGCGCGTGGCGCACGCACGCCGAACGCGCTGTCGTCGCTCGAGAACAACCTGATTGTGACCGAGATTCTCGACGCGGCGCGGGAGTCCGCGCGCACACACCGGACTATTTCAATCCGACGCTGAACTGCTGAAGGGCAACGAGCGAGGCGTGCTCGACGCCGTCGGCCTGGCGCAGCATCGTCATACTCGATTTCCGCAGGGCTTCCGCGCGCAGCCGCCAGCTCTCGTTTCGCAGCCGCAGATACACGCGCGCCGACGCGATCAGCGACTGCTGGCTTTCCGGCACTTTCTCCAGCGCAGCGACGCGTTCCTCCGCGGCCTTCATCTCCGGCAGAATCGAACCCTGGATCAGCTCGGCGAGCGCCTTGGCGCTGACGCGTCCTTTCGTGAAGCCTTCGACTGCTTCCTTGTACTCGCTTGCGGCGCGAGTCTCCATGGCGACGAGGCGGCCGAGCTCCGGCTGCACGTTCGCCATGCCACGCAGCGGGATGACCGCGTCGAGCGCGAACATCATCGTGATGCCGGCGACGACCGCAATGCGGAACCCGGCGGGCTGTCCTTCGGTGATCTTGCGGCACAGCAACACGCCGCACCCCATCCCGCCGAAGCCGGCCAGCACCATTGCATCGCCAACACCCGATGTGAGCGTGCTGTAGAGCACGAACGTGGCGGTCACGGGCGCCAGGCGCTTCAGCGCGGCCGACGTGATCTGCAGGTTCGATCCCGGGAAATGGCTCCAGACGATGCACGCAATCAAGAAGCCGAGCAGCCCCAGCACCGCACCGGATGCGCCGGCACTGACCGTGATGGGGTTCATCGCGAGGTTGACGGCGCTCGCGAGGATGCCGGTCGCGACGTAGACGGCGCCGAATGCCGCGCGGCCGACGATTCGCTCAACCACGGTCCCGATCTGCAGGAGGCACACGGAATTGATCAGCAGCGGGAGGAAGCCGTTGTGCACGAACATCGCGGTCGCGAGCCGCCACCACTGCCCGTTGGTCGTCGCGGGTCCGAAATTGCCGCCCCAGGCGATCAGCGTCTGCTCGTTTTTCAGATCGAGCCCGCTCGCCAGCATCCAGAAGTAGACCGTCAGATTGATCGCGACGAGCGAGATCGTGACGATCGGTGTTGGCCCGTTGTCGACTGGAGCCGCGTGGTCCTTGAAGTGCGTCGCCGCGGACTGTTTCACGCGGGTCACGTGGCCGACGGCGAGGCGGAACACTCTGGCGCGCTCGGCGGGCGTCGAGAAGTAAATGGCAGCGCAGAGGAGAACGAGAATCGTCAGAAGCATGTGCGGTTGTCCGGAACTGTCACCGTGAAGTCATCCAAGCAGCGTGCCGGGTTCAAAGGACGCGATGTGGCCTGATTCACTGGAGATCGCAGACCCTTCGCGTCGGCTGATTACAGTTTGCGCGGCTACCCACCCGTCTTGTAACCGCGCCGATCCTCGCG
>JBKPTT010000154.1:0-16905 GCA_046735635.1 Acidobacteriota bacterium
CCCCTAAGCCCATCCACAACAAGAACTTACGTCCGTGCTATAATGTCGTTTTCCCCGAGACCGCGAAGGAGCTGCTGTGAAGGAAGGGATTCATCCCAAGTACTACGACATCGAGGCGCGGTGCGCGTGCGGCGCGACGTGGAAAACCCGCTCGACCAAGCCGGAGTTGCACCTCGAGATTTGCAACAACTGCCACCCGTTCTTCACCGGACGTCAGAAGCTGGTGGATACCGAGGGCCGCGTCGAGCGGTTCACGAAGCGGTTCGGCGCCCAGACGTCCGAAAGCCGGAAGCAGGCTGCGAAAACCGCGAAGAGCGCGAAAAAGCAGACGGCCGTCGCCGCGAAGTAGCCCGCTGGGCCTGGTTCAATCGAGCAGCGGCGCCCGACTCGACCTCCGGTCCATTTTCCGCTCGAGACGCGCCAGTCGATGGCGGGTTGCGTCCACTTTCGGGCGGAAGCTTCCCCCCTCCAGTTCATCGAGCAGCAGGAGCGCAAGCTCTTTCGCGCCGGCATAGTCGCGCTCCCGATGCTCGTGGTGAACGGCGAGGGCCTCGGTGGCGATCTGGCGGAGCGGCGCGAGCAGCACGCTGGGTCGTCCGAACCGCGACTCACTTAAAGCCAGAATTGTCCGCCACACGGCGGCCGCTTCGGTGAATCGCTGCTCTCGACGAAGCCTCCGCGCCTGAAGGTACAACGCTTCGGCAGTCACGTCGACGTGCGCGCCGCCGTCGGATGCGGCCCTCTCGAAACACGCGAGCGCGCGTTCCGAATGGCCTGCGCGCTCGTAGACCTTGCCGAGCGACAAGGCTTCGGCGCCGTCGCGGCACCGCGCCGTGCCCTCCTGCACGAGCCGAGCCGCGTGCGCGGTCACAGCCGCGAGCGACACCAGATCAATCCGGTTGTGCTCGAGTACCGGTTCCAGTGGACACGGGTCGCCTGAACGCACGAAGTGGAAGAACCGGGATGGAATCTCCAGTCCCGGCACGTCTCCGGTCCGCCGCACGTCGAAGAGCGTGCGCTCGAGGGTCGAGAGCCGGCACCCCTGTTCGTCGCTGCGCCACAGCCGCCGCGCAGGATGCAGCATGTCGAAATGACAGACGCCGTCGAGCGACGGCTGCATCCGGTGAAAGAGCCAGCGCGTCTCCATTACCGGCAGGTCGAACGTCTTGCCGTTGTAGGTGACGATCAGATCGACATCATCGAAGAACTCCGCGCAGGCCGCAAGGAGTGCGCGTTCGGCCGAATGGCTGGTGAGCAGAAATTGCCGCACCTGGAACGCGCCCAGATCGAAGTATCCGCAACCGACCAGAAAGGCGACCATCCCGGCTCCCCCGGTCAGACCGGTGGTCTCCAGATCGATGAACACGATGCGCGGGTTTTGAGCTTCGCGCCGCGAAAACGCGGTCGGATCGATGCCCGCATCGACGGAATGCTCGTGTCGCGCCAAGGAAAGCGACGGATCCAGCACGGTGAGCGGCGCCAAATCGGCAAGCTCACAGTCGCCGATCTGCACGGCACCGTGCCACCGGTCCGACTCGTAGCGGCGCTCGATCACCAGGCACTCGCCGTATCGAGTCGAACAGCGCCGTCCGCCCAGAGCGCTTGCGGCTCGATCGATATCGAGCACCGCAGCATTCCGGTATCCATCGTCCGGCTCGTAGGTCAGCTCGCGCGCGGGCTTTGGCGGTCCACTCTGGACGATCGCGCGCAGTCGGGCGGAGAGATCCATCACACCGCCTCGGCGTCCACGAGACGATCGAGGATGCGTGAAGCAACCTGCTTTGCATGCGGGCCTGTGTTGCCTTCAGGGCCGACGCACGAGGGGCAGCCCGACACGCACGGGCATCCGACAATCAGCTCGCGTGTCCGCTCGAGCAGCAGATCGTGCATCTCGTAGAGCGGTCGGCTGAATCCGATTCCGCCAGGATAGTTGTCGTAGATGAACACGTTCGGTTCGATCGCCAGCGCGTCGGGCACGCTGCCCACTCCGCCCGTTCGCGTCGACCGATCGAGCGACCCGCCATCGATCGACAGCCCGATGTCGTGCGCGTCGCACATGAGCAGCAATTGCGCGACGTTCTTCATGGCGAACGCGAGGCCGACGACGCCGTCGCGGCGATCGTCCCCCGCGAACGGGAGTGCCGCCATGACTGCCGCCGGAATCGTCAGCCAGTACGACGACGTGTGCATCTGCTGTTCGGGAAGGTCCAGCTCGCCCGAGCCGACGTTCTCGTTCGTGTAGAACTTGATCTTCTTGAAGCCGACGACGCGCGACACGACGTGCACTTCTCCGTGGCTTCGCATCGCCGGGATCCGGGATCCGGGATCCGGGATCCGACGTTCTTCAGAAGCCGGGATTCGGGAGCCGGGATCCGGGATCCGAAGTTCTTCAGAAGCCGGGATTCGGGAGCCGGGATCCGGGATCTGAAGTTCTTCAGAAGCCGGGCGTAGATCGGATCCCGGATCCCGGATCCCGGATCCCCCGGCTTCGCCGCGAAGCGGCTTCGGCGGGGTCTCGCCGTAGCCGGCGGTGAACTCCGAGCCGGCGGAGGCGGACGACTCGAAAGTATCCAGAATCGTGACCTTTGTATAGGTAATCGCGTCCGTGTAGTAATCGCAATCCACCTGACGCAAATACGCTTTACGGCTCTCGAAATCGAGGCGCTCGACCTGGAACAACTGTCCTTCGAGGATGTAGATTGCTTTCTCGTGCAGGATCGCGGGGGCGCTCGTGAAGTCTGTTTCGCCAATCACGCGCTCGCCGTTCGTCGTGTCGATGACGACGAAGTTGTCTGACGAGACCGAGCGCAGGCTCACGGCGTCCGCCGGATACGATTCGTTGGTCCAGTTCCACTGTCGGTCGGCGAGATGGACGAACCCTTCCTCGCCGAGTACGGAGAGCACTGCCTGCACGTCGATATCCTGCGCGCGTCCCTCGGCACCGAACCGTTCATCGTCTTTGAAGGGCAGCTCGAAGGCCGCGCATTTGACGTGATCCAGCAGGATGTGGAGGTTGTCAGGATTGATCAACGCGTGCTCGGGCGAGGCCTCGAAGAAATACGATGGATTGCGCACGATGAACTGATCGATGGGCGCGCTGCTCGCCACGAGCACTGCCGCCGAACGGGTCGTACGGCGGCCGGCGCGGCCCGCGCGCTGCCATGTGGCCGCAATCGTTCCCGGATAACCCGCGAGGACGGCGACGTCCAGCGCGCCGATGTCTATCCCGAGTTCCAGCGCATTGGTCGAGACGACCGCGCGCACCTGTCCCTCGCGCAAGCCGCGTTCGATCTCGCGGCGTCGATTCGGCAGATAGCCGCCGCGGTACCCGCGGATGACGTCAGCGGCTCCCGGTGGACCGTTGAACGCGTCCTTCAAATAGGTCGTGAGAATCTCGACCGCCAGACGGCTCTGGCCGAACACGATTACCTGGAGGTTGTGCTTCAGAAACTCGAGCGCAACGCGCCGCGTCTCGGCCAGATACGAGCGTCTGATCCCGAGCTGTGCGTTCACAACGGGCGGATTCACGAAAAGAAAGAACTTCTCGCCGCGCGGCGCGCCGTTCTGTTCCACGAGCTCGAATCGACGTCCGATTAAACCCTCGGCGAGCTCGCGAGGGTTCGCGATGGTGGCCGACGAACAGATGAAGACGGGATCGGATCCGTAGTGGCGGCAGATCCGCTGCAGTCGCCGCATGATGTTGGCGAGGTGGCTCCCGAAGACGCCGCGATACGCGTGAAGCTCGTCGATGATGACGAATCGCAGGTTCTCGAACAGCTTCGCCCAGCGCGGATGGTGCGGCAGGATGCCGGAGTGCACCATGTCCGGGTTGCTGAGCACGACGTGCGCCTTGCCGCGGATTGCACGCCGCGCGTCGGCCGGCGTGTCGCCGTCGTAGGTGAACACACCAAGCTCGAGATCGCTGTCCCGCGTCACGATTTCGGAGAGTGTGTGCAGCTCCGCGAGCTGATCCTGCGCCAGCGCCTTGGTCGGAAACAGGTAAAGCGCCCGCGTTGCGGGATCCTGCAGAATCGCGTTCAGAACCGGCCCGTTGTAGCAGAGCGTCTTCCCCGAGGCAGTCGGCGTAATCGTGACGACGTTCCG
Source organism: Acidobacteriota bacterium (assembly GCA_046735635.1). Taxonomy (GTDB): domain Bacteria; phylum Acidobacteriota; class Vicinamibacteria; order Vicinamibacterales; family 2-12-FULL-66-21; genus JALZOC01. The sequence continues at coordinate 4,105 of JBKPTT010000154.1, forward strand.
CCGCGCGAGCACGTGTTCGAACGCTTCGGCCTGGTGCGTGTAGAGCTGCTCGATCCCGCGAGCACGAAGCGCTGAAACAAGCCGTTCGTCCGTACCCGTTGGGTAGGGCGCGAACGCCGCCTGAGTCGCAGGCAACCGGTGCGCCGCGGTGACGATCGGGTCCGCCTCGGGACCAAGCGGCGCCCGCGACGTCGTCAGCCGGGTCAGGACCTCCTGAAGGAGGCGATCTTTGTCGCCAGCGACGACGGGCAGCGTCTGGTTCGCCATGGAAAGTGTTGAGCCCGAGGGAATTGCGGCAGCCATCCTAACAGCCTTCGAAAGGGCGATCAAGCAGCGAAAGGTCAGCGGGCCGACGGGCGGTCGCGGGCCGCCTTGGCAGCGACGCTGCTCAGGCCCACGAGTCCGATCACATTGGGAAAGATCTGCAGCGCGTTCATGAGGTCTCCCCACGCCCACACGAGATCCACCTTCGCGATGGCGCCGAGGGGAATCAGCAGGCAGTACATCCAGCGGTAGGGCATGACGACGCGCGGACCGAGCCAGTATTCGAGAAACTGCTCTCCGTAATACGCCCACCCGATGAGCGTGCCGTAGCCGAAGAGAAACACGGAGAACGCGACGAGGTAGCCGCCGATTGACGGCATGGCCGCGTTGAAGGCGAGCCCGACGGCCGCGGTGCTCGTGGCGCGCTGCGCGACGGGCAGGGTCCAATCGACGACGCCCGACAGCATGACCGTGAGCGCTGTCAGCGTGCACGTGCCGAACGACACGATGAACGTTTCCATGACGGCGTTGAGCCCCTGTTGCGACGGCCGCGTGCTTTGCGCGGTGCCGTAGGCGACCGCCGACGTTCCGTAGCCAGCTTCGTTGGCATACAGTCCGCGTGCGAGACCGTATCGAACGGCCGTAAACATTCCGAAACCCATCGCCGAGCGGAACGTGAAGGCCTCGCGAAACACCATCGCGAGGACGTCGGGGAGGCGCCAGGCAAACGTGACGATGACGATGAGGCTGCCGGCGAGATAGATGCCGACCTTCGCCGGAGCCAGTTTCTCGAACGCGCGGCCGATCGACTTGATGCCCCCAATGATCACAAGCCACGTCAGCACCGCTACGATCAGACCCGTTATCGCGCGCGGAACCCCGACCTGCGTGTTCATCACGAGCGCGATCGAGTTCGTCTGCGTGAACGGGGTTGTCGTCAAGGCGGCGACGCCCGCAACGACAGCGTATGCGATCGCGAGAGAGCCGGATTTGAGGCCGTCCCGAAGGTAGTACATCGGTCCGGACCGGACGTCGTCGCGACCGACGGCATCGCGAAATGTCACGCCGAGCACCGCTTCGCTGAACTTGATTGCCGTCGCGAAAAAGCCGTAGCACCAGACCCAGAACAACATGCCTGGGCCGCCCGAAACGAGACCGGCCGCGACCCCTGCGATGTTGCCGGTGCCAATCGTCGTTCCGAGCGCGGTCATGAACGCTTGAAACGGCGTGAGGACGCCCGCCGCTCCAGCGACGCGCCCGCCGAAAAACGCGCGCAGCGCCTCCCCGAAGCGGCGAACCTGCACGACACGCAGCCGTGCGGTGAGAAAAATCCCGGTGCCGAACAGCACGACGACGAGGACGGGCACGAACAGCCAGTCGGCAGTGGACTGAATCAGGTCCGCAACCCGGCTCGAGAGCATTGTGACAAGTCCGCTTTTCGTCTCAGGTTTTTCGCCGTTCCGTTACAGATTCGATCGGCTCTGACAGCCGTCGACGGTGATGCACGCGCCGCTGATCCACGACGCCCGCGGTGACGCGAGGAATGCCACGACCGAGGCAACCTCCTCGGCGCGCCCGAACCGGCCGAATGGCAGCTCGCGCTTGACGAACTCCGCGATGCCCTGCGGATCCGCCTGCTGCCGTTTGTGCCACGAGCCGCCGGGGAACAGAATCGATCCCGGCGCGACGCTGTTCACGCGGATGTTCATCGGCGCGAGCTGCTGCGCCAGCGCTTTACCGAGGCTGATCTCCGCCGCCTTCACGGCGTTGTAGGTCATGCGGCCGCCCGACTCGCGTCCCCAGATCGACGCAATCATCACGATCGACCCGCCGGCGCGCGCTTTCATGTGCGGCACGGCGTGCCGCGACGCGCGGACGGCAGGAAAGAGTGTCTGATCGAAGGCTTCCTGCCATTCCGCATCCGACGTCGCCAGAATATCGGTGCCCGCTGCGCGGCCGACGTTGTTGACGAGGATATCGAGCCCGCCGAACCGCTCGACCGCCCGCTCGATGACCAGCTGCACGCCGTCGGGCGTAGACACGTCGGCCTGCACCGCGAGAACCATGTTCGGCCGCCTGGCCGACGCTTCCACTTCCACGGCGGCGGCGGCGAGCTGCTCCGGGCCCCGCGCGCAGATGCAGACGCGGCATCCTTCAGACACGAGCGTTCGCGCGCTCGCGAGCCCGAGCCCCCGGCTCGCTCCGGTGATGACGGCAACTTTGTCGGTGAGGCCGAGATCCATGAGAGCGGGCGCCGGCTACTCCGGCCTGCCGCCCGACAGATCGTTCAGCCGCCAGTCGAACGGCAGGAACGTCATGCGGAACTCGTTCTTCTGCACGAACTCCTTCTCGAGTGGAAACAGCCGCGGCATGACGAACGCGATCACCGCGCGCTCCAACGGCGAACGCTGTGAGAAGGTTGCAGGCGCGCTTTTCTCGTACGCCTGGGCGAATTCCGACTCGTGCCAGCTCATGACCGAGGTGACGGCGAGTTGGCCGGCGGAACGGTCGATACGGAGCATCGACGCGTCGTTCACGAACTCCTTCTGAATGTCGTCGAGCTGTTTGTCGAGACGTTCGCCGGCGTAGGCTTCGCTGCGCAGCCTGCCGCTCCCGATGGCGCCGCGCCCGAGGGCGAGGTAGAGACGCGGCTCGTTGAACGGCGGTAGAGCCGTCTTCTCGATCTCGTCGAGCGTCACGCTCTTGCCGGCGACGCGATACTTCAACTGATCGAACGCGCCGGGGATCTGCCGGATGCTGTTCGACGGATACGCCTTGCTCGTGCCATGAATCGGATAGTGATTGATCACCGTCTGCAGGACGATCGCGTTGTAAGCGTTCAGCCAGAAGGCCATCTTCTGTTCGCGTGACCATTCATCGTAGGTCGCAGTCGGAACGTTGAGCGACGCCACATAACGGTCGAGCCGCGCCCGGTCGGACTTGAGCGCGCGGTAATAGACGAGACCATCCCGCACGTCCACGTCGAGAATTTGATCGAGCGGACGATGGAACGTCTCGGGCGGGCCGCTGCTCTGCGACCGGGACGTCAGCATACTCATGGATGCTGCCAGCAGGAGGACGACGAGACGCATGCCAGAATCTTACATGTTCGAGGTGAGGAAGTCCGAAAGCGCCAGCGAGAACGCGTCGGGCGCCTCGATGTTCGACAGATGCCCCGCCCCCGGAAGCACCACCAGCCGCGCCCGATCGATCAGTTTTTCCATCGTCCGGGCGTGTGCCTCCGGCGTCACCTCGTCATCGCCGCCGACGATGATGAGCGCGGGGCAATGGATCCGAGCCAAATCGGATGTCGAGTCGGGCCTCGCCATCAGAGCCTCCAACGTCGCCCTCAGGGATTCGGCGCTCGCCGACTCGATCATTTCGCGCACGGAGGAAACCAGCGCTGGCTGCTGCGCGCGGGTGCGCGGGCTGAGCAGCTTTGGCAACATTGCGTCGGCGACCGCGGCTGGGCCGTCGTTTCGAACCAACTGGATCATCTTGCGCCGTCCCTCCCGGGCCTCGGGCGTATCCGGCTCGGCCTTGGTGTCGGCGAGGATCATCCCGTCGAATCGCTCCGGGTACAGTCGAAACAGGGCAAACGTGGCGTAGCCGCCCATCGAGATGCCGCCGATCACCGCACGATCGAGCTCCAACTCATCCATCAAACCTGCGACGTCGGCGGCCACGTCGTCGACGGTAAACCGTGAGGCCGGAGCAGCGACCGGGCCGAAACCTCTCACGTCAGGCGCAATGAAGCGCCAGCCTTCCGGCACCCTCTCGAGCTGCGGACGCCAGAGGTCGGCGTTGACCGGGAAGGCGTGAATCAGCAGGACCGGCCAGCCTGCGCCTGCCTCGAGATATCGGATAGCGCGGCCCCCGACGGGCGCGTGCAGTTCACGAATCATGTGGCGATCTTACCGTCACGTTGCGCGGTGCTGCGCCGCCGTTCGTCATCGTGCCTGGCCTTTCGTACTCGAGGTAGTGACGGCCTGCAGGCCGGCCTTGCTAACACATCCACCGCGCTGATGTCCCGGGCCATGGTTGGCATCGCCGTTGCCTCAACACAACGCAGGAGGACAGACATGCCACGCGGAGACAAACGACATTACACCGACAAGCAGAAGCGTCAGGCGGAACACATTGAGGAGGGATATGAGGAGCGCGGCGTCTCGGAGGACGAAGCAAAGCGGCGCGCGTGGGCAACGGTAAACAAGGTCCACCACGGCGGGGAAGAACCCGGCGGCGGCGGGTACGGAAAGCCCGAGAATCACGAGCCGATGCGGAAGGGCGGCCGGAAAGGGGGGTCGCGGTAGTCAACGCGCCCGATCGAGTCGGGCGCAGAGCAGCCATACGATCGCTGCGACAGCAGTCGACACGGCCCAGAACGGGGCGCGCGGCCACGCATAGATTGGATACGGGTTGGCCGCGCTCGTATACCCGCCGCCTGCAACCGCCGCGCTGCGCGACTGCACGTCTGCGCGCTGTTCGGCCGACCACCGGTGGCCCATGCGCGAGACGTACGAGGGCGTGCCCAGCACCGGCGTGTAGTACTTCTCGATAATCCGGTTCTCGCTCCACGCACCGGCAGGATCGCCAGCCGCGAGCAGCTCGTTCCGCTTCTGCACGTGGGTGACGCCCTCGGTCATGTATTGGTCTTCACGAGACACTCGGTGAAGCACCACCGGGAACGGATGCGCCCGCCACTCCTCCGCTTTCGAGTCCACCATCGCTTCGAGCATTGGACGCGAATAGCGTGACTTGAACACTCCGATCTCTTCATCGCGCACGTCATATCCGAGATGAACGACCTGGAAGAACAGGGCAAACGCGAGCACGAACGCGCTCGAGAGGCGTCCGACTCGACGTAGCGAGCCTTCCGTCCACACCCGCGAGAACGCTGCAGGAGGCATCGCACCGAGGCTGAACGCGAGACCGCACGCAATCGCGATCCCGTTCAGAAAGATGTCCGCCATCTCGCCAACGCGATTCGGGATGAACCACTGCAACCACTCGTCGGCGGTGCCCACGAGAAGCCCCGCAAGGAACGGCAGGACGAGGATCGCAGGATCGTCCAGAGGGCGCCAGGCGCGATAGAACAGGAACGTGATGATCCCGTACTCAATGAAGTGAAACCTCTGGACGACGTCAACTTCCGGAATGCCGGTGGCGGTTGCGATCGAAAACCAGACCGCACATGCAATCGATAGGAACAGCACACCGTAGCGGAGCGGCCGATGCGATCGGATTCGAGCGCCCGCGCTGATGACGAGCGCGAGACCGATTACGACAATCCCGGTGCCGACGATCCGGACGAACTGCCCCGGGAACTGCGTCCTGATCCAGCTGCGAACGTATCCGATGAACGGCGCCGAGAGCACGAGCGCAAGCGAGACCAGAATCGCGAGAACGAACGGCAGCGCACGGAGCCTCGGCGTGGGACGCATGCTGTAGGATTGGGAGCATTATGCGCTTGAACGTCCGGATTCGCGCCGTTGTCGCCCTCGTCCCGGTCGTTGTCGCAGCCAGCCACGCCGCCGCGCAACCGCGCGGAGGCTCGGCGCCGATCGTAGAGATCAGCTTCGCGAAGGAGGCTCGTGCGGAGGCGGTGACGGGCATGGTTTACGTGGCGGTCAGCCGCGAGAACCGGCGGACGCCGATCGAGCAGACGTCTCCAACCGGCGTCCCGCTGTTCTCGCACTACGTTGAGGGGCTCGCGCCGGGAGCGGCAGTGGCAATCACGTCGGACGATCGGGGCCAACCGCTTCGAAGCCTGCGCGATTTGCCAGCCGGCGAATACTGGATGCAGCCGTTCGTGAACGTCTACACGCGCTTTCCGCGCGCCGACGGAAAAACGGTGTGGCTGCACAACGATCAGTGGGAAGGACAGGACTGGAAACGCTCGCCGGGCAACCTGTTCGGCGATCCCGTCCGCGTGAAATTCGATCCGAAATCTTCAGTCCCCGTACGCTTGATCGCCAACAAGGTGATTCCACCGGTCAAGGCACCGGCGGATACAGAGCTCGTAAAGCGCGTCAAGTTCCAGAGCGCAATCCTGACCAAATGGTGGGGGCAGCCGATATATCTCGGCGCGACCGTGCTGCTTCCGAAGGATTACGAGGAGCACCCCGACGTCCGTTTTCCGGTGAATTACATCCAGGGGCACTTCTCGCTCGCCGCGCCGGGCGGGTTCGGCCGCGGCGGCGACCTCGATCGCCTGTGGCTCGCCGAAGACACGCCGCGGTTCATTTACGTCACGCTGCAGCACCCATCCCCCTATTACGACGACTCCTACGGCGTGAACTCAGAGAACAACGGCCCTTACGGCGATGCAATCATCAAAGAGCTCGTCCCTGCAATCGAGGAGCGCTTCCGGGCCATTCGCGAGCCGTGGGCGCGCATCCTGTCGGGCGGATCGACCGGCGGCTGGATCGCTGCGGCGCACCAGGTGCTCTATCCCGACTTCTACGGCGGTACGTTCGCGAGCTGCCCCGATCCCGTTGACTTCTCGAATCACCAGATCGTCGACATCTACCGGGATCAGAACGCGTATTACGTCGACAAAGGGTGGATGCGCGTCGACCGCCCGAGCGAGCGGCGCCCCGACGGCAGCGTCGAGGCCATGATGAAGGACGAGAACTGGTTCGAGCTCGTCGTCGGGGATCGAAGCCGGTCCGGCGGGCAATGGGACATCTGGGAAGCGACGTTTTCCCCCGTTGGTCCAGATGGATATCCGAAGCGGCTGTGGAACAAGTCCACCGGCGAGATCGATCATGCCGTCGCCGAGCAATGGAAGAAGTACGACCTCGCGGAGATTCTCCGGAGGAACTGGCCGACGCTCGGCCCGAAGATCGCCCACAAGTTGAATATCTACATCGGCGACATGGATTCGTACTACTTGAACGACGCGGTCGAGAAGCTGAACGAGTTCCTGAGCAAGGCGGACAATCCGAAGTTCACAGGCGAGATCGTCTTCGAGCGGCGCGCTCCGCACTGCTGGGGACCGCGAGGCGCGGAGCTCCTCGAGAAGATGACCGCGCAGATCGAAAAAGTCGCGCCGCCTGGCGCGGACCTGAAGTCCTGGCGGTACCGGTAGTGCTGGCCGCTCGGTCCGACGGCTGCCGGCGAGGTTGCGTCAGGTCCACGGTGCCTCGGCCTACGCCCGGAAAACTGCGCCTCCACCGGTGAACTGACGACGACCGCGTCGGCTGGGGTTTGTCGCGCAACAGTCAACCATCGTTTGCGCAGATTGCTATCGTCGTGTATCAGTGGCGAAACAGCGCCGCCGTGGCTCGGAGCGCCTACGGCGCAGTTTTCGGCCGCTTCGCTGACGCCGCAGCGGGCGAAAACGGGCTGTCCGCATCGCACCGCGGACCTGACGCAACCTCGCCGGCCGCGGGCGGCGACGGTCGTAAGACTTATACGACTTAAATGAAGCGGGTGAGTGTGACCTCGAGCGCGCGCGCGTGACGCGAGCCGCGATGCCACTGGACGAGGATGGGACTCTGGTAGGTGCCTTCGACGATCGATCCGCAGCCCGGATTGTTGCGATCCGAGACGAGCAGGCTGACCGAGCGCTTCATTCGAAGAAAACGCGACGCGGGCATCGCGATGGCTCGCGAGAGCACGTTCTCTACGCGCGATTCGCGCAGGCCGAGTGCGTCCACCAGCCGGTTGAACACGCGCACGAGGTCGTACTTCGCGTAGTCGAGGGTCTTGGCGGGGATGGCGCGCGGATTGCCGAGCATGTGCCCCGCCTTCTCCGCCATGAACCGCAGCGGATCGCGAAGCACTTCCGACAGGTCGTGCCGCATCAGCAGCGTTTCGTACTCGTTCACCGTCAACCCTGCGTGGCGTTCACCGGGCGCGAGCGACAGGCGGATGCGCCCTTTGGTGACGCCATAGTCCTTCACCAGCGTCGCGCATTGCTCGTAAATCCCGAGCTGCGGGTCCTTGAGGTTGATCGACTCCACGCTGTGCCCGGACACCGGAACGACGAGGCGAACCTGCGCGACCGTTTCCTCGGCGCTGTAGCCGAGGACGCTCGTGCGTCGCGTCCGTGACCGGCCGGCATGCACGCCGTCGAGATCGATGAACGACATCGGCTCGCCGGGGCGATTCGGATACGACACGCACGTGCGCAGCGCGCCAGCCATGAACGCAAGATGCGAATGGGCGTTCAGCGGCTCGACCGGCCGCTGCGCCGCCGTCAGCTCGGTCCGACGCTCCATCTTGTCGTGTTCGTAGCCCGCGCCTTCCGGGAACATCGTCCGGAACACGTCGATGTACGGCATCACGCCGTCGGGATTCTGATTGAGCCGCGCGGCGACGCCCTGGTCGAGATAACCGGCAGTCGTGTGAAAGGAGCAGCAGAGCGCTCTGGGGTAGAAGCCGAGCCCGTCCCCGTACCGGGAAAAAACCTCGCGTCTGACGTCGATGACGTCGACGCGGGCTCGAGGCACCAGCTCGAGCGCAAACTCAACGGGGGTCCGAGGCATTAATCCGGCAATCCCTAGAATACCATGGGTTTAGGCCTTCTTCTTGGCCGTGAAGGTGCCCTCCCCGAAGTCGCCGAGTTTCACCGTGCCCTTCATCGTGTCTTTCTCCACCGCGCCCGAATACACGATGTGCGCCGCGGTGCCTTGTATATCGACGTCAATCGAGAACTCGATTACCGTCCCCTTGATCGTGCCGGTCAGCGGCGCCTCTCCCAGTTGCCCGCTGTAGTGGCCCGTCAGCTTCTCGCCGTCCTGCTTGAACGTCATGGTTGGCGTGCCGGACCCGCCGGAGAACTCGACCTGAAACGCCCACGTGCCGGACACGTCGGCGCGCGTCTCGGCCGACTGTGAGGCGCTTGCGTCTTCCTTCCGCTTGGCTGTCCACTGCCCCTGGCCGCTGCCGAAGTCAATCGTGCCGTTCATCGCGTCGGCCTCGACCGTTCCCTTCATGGTTACGTTCGTCAGCCCGGTCTGTGTGCGTACCGTGAACCACATCGTCACCGCCTTGTCCGCGACGGACGCCTCGATCTTCTGATCGCCCTGAGGGGTCGAGATGGTACCGATGATTGCGTCTCCATCGCGGCGAAGCGTGACCGCCGCCGAGCGGCCCTGCGCCTGTCCCGTCGTGATGCTGACTTCCCACGCGCCGGTGATGTCAGCATTCTGTCCCACTGCTGTCGCGCCCGCCGGGACGCGGGAAAACGCGATACCGGTCACAATCGCCGCCGTCATCACACACATCGTTGCGAGCTTGCTGTTCATTCGCGCTCCTACAAAAGCGTTTACGCCGCGACCGCGCCATCGCCCGATGCGGCTGCCGCGCGCAACTTGCCGCCGAGCAGCACGCCGAGCACGGCGATGAGCCCGATGGCTCCTGGATACCAACCCGGGTACGAAGCCGAAGGCGCGCCGGTGGCCGCGGGAATGGAGATCAACGCGACGAGTGCGGCCAGCGCCGCCGCGTGTGCATACGGTGACGACGGTGCGACCCTCGCGGTCAACCAGCCACCGACGAGACCGCCCATTCCGCACACGAAGAAGTTCAAGGCCAGATACGCGCGCCCAGGCGAAAGGGCTGCGCCCGAGACGATGCCCCAGACGAGGGTCGTCGCGCGCATGAACGCGAGCCCGATGGCGATTGCGGCAAGGCTGCGCAGGAAACGCACGACACGTCAGCAGAGGACGCGAATCACGTCCGACCGCGTGATGATGAACGTCTTGTCGGTCTTGAAGTCGCGCACGAGCACCGCCGGATTCGCCGGCGTGATCATCGTCGACAGCAGCTCGAGGGGCGTCGAGATATCCACGAAGGGAAACGCCGGCTGCATGATGGTTTCGACCGGCTGCGACTTGACGGCAGGATCCGCGATGAGTTGCTGGTAGAGGTGCGTCTCGTTCAGCGAGCCGACCAGCCGCTTGTCGCGCGTGATCGAGATCTGTGAGAAGTCGTGGTCGCTCATCAGCGTCACCGCGGCCTCGACCGGTTCGGTCGCCTCGATCGCGAGCAGCTCGCCCGAGACGCCCGATGCGACGAGGTCGCGCGCGGTCATCCCTGACTTCTCGAGGAACCCCTTCTCGCGCATCCATTCGTCGTTGTACATCTTTCCGAGATACCGCGAGCCGTGGTCGTGGAAGATGACAACGACCACGTCGCCCTTGCGGAAATTGTCCTTGAGCTGCACCAACCCGGCCATCGCGGCGCCGGCGGAGTTGCCCGCAAAGATTCCTTCCTCCCGTGCGATCCGGCGCGTCATCACCGCCGCATCCTTGTCAGTCACTTTCTCGAAGTGATCGATGACCGAGAAGTCGACGTTTCGCGGGAGGAAATCCTCGCCAATCCCTTCAGTGATGTACGGGTAGATCTCGTTCTTGTCGAAAATGCCGGTTTCCTTGTACTTCTTGAATACCGACCCGTAGGTATCGATCCCCCAGACTTCGATCTTCGGATTCCGTTCCTACAAGTACCGTCCGACGCCGCTGATCGTGCCGCCGGTGCCTACGCCGCAGACGAGGTGCGTGACGGCGCCGCCGGTCTGCTCCCAGATTTCCGGGCCCGTCTGCTCGTAATGGGCCGCGGTGTTGGACAGGTTGTCGTACTGGTTGGCCTTCCAGGAGTTCGGAATTTCCTTCTCGAGCCTCGACGATACGGAATAGTAGGACCGCGGGTCCTCCGGATCGACGTTGGTCGGGCAGACAATCACCTCGGCGCCGAATGCTTTCAGCGCGTCGACTTTCTCCTTCGACTGTTTGTCGGTTGTCGTGAACACGCACTTGTAGCCCCTCACGACCGCGGCGATGGCGAGCCCCATCCCCGTATTCCCGGAGGTGCCCTCGATGATCGTCCCGCCCGGCTTGAGGAGACCTCGTTTTTCCGCGTCCTCGATCATCCGCACCGCCATGCGGTCCTTGATCGAATTGCCCGGGTTGAACGTCTCCAGCTTGACCAGCACGTCGGCCTCGGTCACGCCGCGGGTGATCGCGTGTATGCGAACCATCGGCGTGTCGCCAATGGCCTCCAGAATCGTGTTGCTGATGGGGCGCAACGGAGTCCTCTGATTGATTATACCGGCCACGTTTCGCCGGCTGTGAATTGCTGATGGTCGATTGCTGATTGCTGATTCATTGTCGAATGGCCGAATGCAGAATGCCGAATGGAATACCCGGGTATCGAGGTCCAACTGCAATGTCGAATGCAACCGACGATCCTTCATTCGGCATTCCGCATTCGACAATAAATCAGCAATCAGCACTCGACAATCAGCACTGCATTCGGCCATTCGACAATAAATCAGCATTCAGCAATCGACAATCAGCAATTCTTTTCGGCCTGTAGACAACCTACCCCCATGGGTGTAGTATTCCTACACCCATGGCGAAGAACCGGTACGCGAATCGAATCGAGCTGCTCCAGGGCACGCTCGATCTCCTCATCCTCCAGACGCTCCAGTGGGGTCCGCAGCACGGCTACGGCATCGCGCAGGCGATCCGCGCGAATTCGAGCGACGTGCTGCAGGTCGACACCGGGTCGCTCTATCCCGCGCTGCACCGGCTCGAGCGGCGGAAGTGGATCGCGGCGTCCTGGAAAGTATCGGAAAACAAGCAGCGCACGCGCGTGTACCGATTGACCGCCGCGGGCCGGCGGCAGCTCCTGTCCGAGCGGTCGAAGTGGGCGCAGCTCGTCGAAGCAATGGGCGGCATCCTCAACCCCGCGAAACGGAGCGAATCATGAAGTGGCGCGATCGCGACGGCGAGCTCGACGAGGAGCTCCGCAATCACCTCGAGATGGCGGCGCGCGACCGGATCGATCGCGGAGAGGATGCGGCGTCTGCCGCGGTTGCGGCGCGCCGCGAGTTCGGAAACGTGCTGACCGTCAAGGAAGTCACACGTGAAGCCTGGGGCTGGAGGTGGCTCGAACGCCTCGCGCAGGACCTCCGGTACGCGGTACGACTGCTGCGGCGCAATCCCGGCTTTACGGCCGTCGCCATCGTGTCGCTCGGGCTCGGCATCGGCGCCAACACGGCAATCTTCCAGGTGATCGATGCCATCCGCCTGCGTACATTGCCGGTGCCGAACGCCTCGGAGCTGGCCGAAGTACGCCTCGTCGAACGGACAGGCGTGCGCGGCAACCACGCAAGCTGGCATCCATCGCTCAGCAACCCGATCTGGGAGCAGATACGCGCACGGCAACAGGCGTTCTCCGGCATGTTCGCGACGGGCGCCGAGATGCTGAATCTCGCAAACGGCGGCGAAATGCGGAACGCCTCCGGCCTCTGGGTCAGCGGCGATTACTTCCGCGTGCTCGGCATCCGCGCCGCCGCGGGGCGTCTCATCGACGAGAGCGACGACGTTCGCGGCTGCACGCCGCGCGCGGTGTTGAGCTATGCGTTCTGGCAGCGCGAGTACGGGGGCGATCCTTCGGTCGTCGGCCGTGCCATCAGTCTCGAAGGCAAGCGCGCCGACATCATCGGCGTCTCGGAACGCGGTTTCTTCGGTCTCGAAGTGGGCCGCATGTTCGACGTCGCGGTGCCGATCTGCTCGGAGC
>JBKPTT010000155.1:0-9550 GCA_046735635.1 Acidobacteriota bacterium
TCCACGAATCGACGTTCTTTGGGCGCAATCGCCTTGCCGCAAACAGCGCACGTGACGGACTTCCCTTTTCTGAAGAACATCGCGGCCTCCTTCTTCGTCAGTCTAGCGCCAATACGAGTCATGACGCAGCCTTCAGCGGCGTGGGCGCCACTTCGGTACGGACGTCGCGCTCTGACGCGTACTCGTGGCGCTTCGCCATGTAGTAGAGGACGGGCACGGCCATGCGCGAGAGCAACAGCGACGCGACCTCGCCGGCCATCAGCGAGATCGCCAGCCCCTGGAAAATCGGGTCGAACAGGATCACGGCGGCGCCGACGGTCATCGCGGCTGCCGTGAGGGCCATCGGGCGGAACCGCACCGCGCCGGCGTCCACGACAGCCTGCTCGAGCGGAAGGCCGTCGGCCACCCGGCGCTCGATGAAGTCCACCAGGATGATCGAATTGCGCACCACGATGCCCGCACCCGCGATGAATCCGATCATCGACGTCGCCGTGAAGAACGCCCCCATCGCCGCGTGCGCCGGCAGAATGCCAACGAGCGAGAACGGAATGGCCGCCATGATCAGCAGAGGCGTCTTGAACGACTGGAACCAGCCGACGACGAGCACGTAGATGAGTACGAGCACGGCGGCAAACGCAAGACCAAGATCGCGGAACACTTCGATGGTGAGGTGCCACTCGCCGTCCCATTTCATCGCGTATCGCGAAGTGTCGAACGGCTGCGCCGCGTTGAAGACCTCGAGTCCATAACCCTCTGGCAACGACAGCCGGCCGATCGCCCTGTTCATCTGGAAGATCACGTAGGCCGGACTCCCCTTCTCACCTGCCAGATCGCCGGTGACGTAAGTCACGGCCTGCAGATTCTTGTGATACCGGCTGGCCTCTTCCTCGGTCGTCACCGCGCTGGTGAGCTCGCCCACCGCCACCGGCCGCGTACCGCGAAGCCGGATCGACTGGACCGCGTCGAGACTGCGATCGCCGCGCGGCAGACGGATGACGATCGGCACGTCCTCGCGCGCCCGTTCGTCGTGCAGCAGGCCCGCGGATTCGCCGGAGCCGGCCATTCGTACAACCGTCGCGACCGCCTCCCCTGAGAGGCCCGCCGCTGCAGCCTTTTCGCCATCGACGGCGAGCGTGATCTTCGGATGCGCCGACTCGACGTACCAGTCGGTGTCGACCACGCCGGGCGTGTGCTCGAAGATCGACTTGATCTGCGCGGCGACAGCTGTCCGCCTCGCCGGATCCGGTCCATAGACTTCCGCGACGAGCGTTTGCAGCACGGGCGGTCCCGGTGGCACTTCCGCCACCTGGATGGTCGCGCCGAAGTGCTTCGCGATCGGCGTCAGTCGCTCGCGCACGCGTCCGGCCACCTCGTGGCTCTGCGCCGACCGTTCGCTCTTCGGGACGAGGTTCACCTGCAGATCGGCCAGGTGGGGCGCGCGCCTCAGAAAGTAGTGCCGTACGAGGCCGTTGAAGTTGTAGGGCGCCGACACACCCACGTATGCCTGGACGTTGACGACCGTCTCATCGCCCAGGGCCGCCGACGCCAGGGCCGACGCGACGCGCGCCGTCGTTTCGAGCGCAGTACCCTCGGGCATATCGATCACGACCTGGAACTCGCTCTTGTTGTCGAACGGCATCATCTTCAGCCTGACAAGTTCGAGCGGTACTAGAGCGGCGGCTCCCAGAAGCAAGGCTGCGACGCCCGCCAGGAAGATCGCGCGCCTCCTGCCGCTGGCGATGAGCGGTCCCATCACACGGCGATAGAGCCGCGTGACGAGATCTTCTCTGTCGCGATCGTGATGCGCGGAGGGCTTGAGCAACCTGACCGCTGCCCACGGTGTCACGACAAAGGCGACCGCCAGCGAGAAAAGCATCGCCGCCGACGCGCCAACCGGAATCGGCCGCAGGTAAGGACCCGACAGTCCGCGGACGAACGCCATCGGCAGGATCGCCGCCACAACCGCGAGCGTCGCCAGGATCGTGGGATTGCCGACTTCGTCAATCGCGCGAATCGCAATGGCGGCCAGCCCACGCCGCTCATCCCGGTTCATCTGGGTGTGGCGAACGATGTTTTCTACCACGACGATCGCGTCGTCCACGAGGATGCCGACCGAGAAGATCAGCGCAAAGAGCGTGACGCGATTCAGGGTATAACCGTAGAGATAGAACATGAAGAGCGTGAGGGCGAGCGTGACCGGAATCGCAATCAGCACGACGGCCGCCTCGCGCCGGCCGAGGATCAGCCAGATCAGCGCCGAGACAGAAAGGACCGCGAGCAGCATGTGCCACAGCAACTCGTTGCTCTTGTCGGCGGCGGTGTCCCCATAGTCACGCGTGATGGTGAGATGTACGTCCGACGGCACGAGCGATCCCTTGAGCGTGTCGAGCTTCTCGACGACGCGACGGGCGACGTCGGTCGCGTTGGTGCCCTTCCGCTTGGCGACCGCGATGGTCACGGCCGGCTGCGAGCCGGACGTCTTCGACTGGAAGGTGACATACGACGTAGGGTCCGCGTCACCATCGACCACGTCCGCCACGTCGCGCACGAGCACGGAACGCCCGCGTCCGGAGGTCACGACGATGTTGCGCAGTTCCTCGGCTGTACGCAGTCGACTCCCCGCCTCGAGGCCGGTCGTCACACCGCCCGCAACCGGACCTGAGGCCGTACTACGCACGTTGGAGCGGCCGATCGCCTGCTGAACCGCGAGCGGATCGACATCGTAGGCCGCCAGCCTCGCGGGATCGATCTCCACTCGAACTTGACGCGCGCGACCGCCGATGATGGTCACCTCCGATACGTCGTTGATTTCGGTGATGGCATCTCGCAGTTGAACAGCGAGCGATCGCAGCTGATCGTCGGCGTAACGCGTTGACCACAGCGTCACGGCAAGGATCGGCACATCGTCGATCGAGCGCGCCTTCACGATCGGGCCGACGACGCCGGGCGGAATGCGATCCGCGTTCGCGGCCAGTTTCTCGTTGAGGCGAACGAGCGCGGCTTCCTGCGGCTCGTTCACTTTGAAGCGGACGACGACCATCGACTGTCCGGGACTCGAGGTCGAGTAGACGTATTCCACGCCCGGCACTTCCCAGAGCAGCTGCTCCATCGGACGCGTGACCCGCTGCTCGACATCCGCGGGCGTCGCGCCCGGCATCTCGGCAAACACGTCCACCATCGGCACGATGATCTGCGGTTCCTCTTCGCGTGGCAGCGCCAGAACCGCCAGCGCGCCGAGCGCCAGCGAGGCCAGAATGAAAAGCGGGGTCAGCCGGGACTGGATGAAAGCCGCGGCCATCCGGCCGGCCGCGCCGCGGGTCTCAGCCATTACCGGCCTCCCACAGTGACGCGGCGTCCGTCGGACAGGCCCGGCGGCGGTGAAAGAATCACGACCTCTGATGCCGTCAGGCCTGCCAACACTTCCGACTCCCTTACGTCGACGAGACGCGTGCGGGCCACGCCGCGATCGACCACGAATACGGAGGTGAGCTGTCCCCAGCGCACGATCGCCGACGACGGAACCGTCAAGACGTGTCGTGATGTCCCGCGAAATCGCGCCTTGCCGAACTCGCCGGATTGAAGGTCACGCGCATCGGGCAACGCGATCTTGACGAGAAACGCGCGCGCATCTGCGTCCACTGCGCGACTCACCTCGACGACTGCTCCCTGGATCGGCGTGGGCGAGGTTCCGAGGAAAACCGGAACGGTGTCGCCGGTTCGGATCTGGCCGACGCGGGATTCGTCCACACGGACCTCGAGGCGGAATTCGCGGGTGTCTTCGAGACGGAGCAGGGGCATCCCCGGTGACGCCATGTTTCCGGGCTCGACCATCTTCGCGGTGACCATGCCATCGAAGGGGGCGGTAATCATCGTGAACGATTCGATAGTGCGCGCCTGGTCGCTGGCGGCGCGGGCGCTCTCGAGGGCTGATGCGGCCTGGAGTGACCGCGCGGACGCACCCGCCACACGCGCTTGCGCGTTCCGCAGGGTTGCAGTGGCCTCATCGAGCTCCTGCGCGCTGACCGATCGCGTGGCCTGCAGCGTGGCTATGCGATCGTGGAACACCCGTGCGAGCTCGAGACTGGCGTCGGCAGCCTGGAGTTCGGCTGCAGCTGCCTTCGATCCCTGTTCGGCGGCAAGCGCCGCCGAGTGCGCGGCATGGGCGGCGGCGCCGAGGTCGTTGCCGTCGAGCACGATCAGCATCTGGCCTTTACGGACCCGATCGCCGGGAGAGACGCGAACTTCGAGCACCGGCGCGAGGATGCGCGCGGTGATCGTAGCCGTGGTCCGGGCTTGCACGACGCCGCCCGAGTCGAGCCCACTGGCCAGGTCGGTCATCGCCGCCTTCGCGACGGCGACGGCGATCGGCTCGGCCCCGTCGGCCGGAGCCGCATGGACCTGACGAGTCGAGCATCCGGTCAGCGCAGCGCACACTGAAAGGAGTGCCGTAACGGCAAGAGTCATGTGATGACTTGCAGAAAGGGCGACCGGCAGTGCGGCGGATGTTTTCGTCACCGTAACCTCCCAACGAGAGGACGAATTTTGCGGCGTTTCTCACTCGCCTGAACATGCCCGCGCGGTTGAAAGTCTTGACCGCGAGTCTGGCGGGATTAGAATGCTTTGCTCAGGCGCCACGAAACTTTGCCGGGCGTCCCAGGAGGCAGATGGACGCGTTCTCAGAAGTCCTGAGCGGTGTCCGGTTGAAGGGCGCGATGTTCTTCAACGCGCAGTTCTCGGCCCCGTGGCGCCTGTCGACGCCTGATTCCCGCACGCTGGCGTCGACCCTCGCGCCGGGGGCGCAGCACCTCGTCATTTATCACTTCGTCGTCGACGGCTCGGCCCGGGCACGGTTGGAAGATGGAGCGGATGTCGAGCTGTCATCAGGCGACATCGTCGTGTTCCCGCACGGGGATCCGCACCAGTTGAGCGGGGGCTCCGGAGCGAACCAGGTCGAGAGCGCGGCAGTGCTCCAGAAGATCGCGACACGGGACATCTCGCCGCTGGAGGCCGGTGGCGGAGGCGCAACGACGCGGTTCGTGTGCGGGTACCTGAGCTGTGACCCGCTCCTCTGTGGGCCTATTCTGGAGAGCCTGCCGCCGATGCTGAAAGTGAACATCAGGACAGATCGCTCCGGCCAATGGTTGGAGCAATCGATTCTGCATCTGGTCGAGGAGGCCGGCTCGGACCATGCGGGCAGCGAGGTGATACTGGCGAAGCTGTCCGAAGCGCTGTTCGTGGATACGCTGAGGCGCTACGTCACGGGTCTTCCGGATCAGACGACGGGGTGGCTCGCTGGCGCACGAGACCCGGTCGTGGGCAAGAGCCTCGCGCTGCTTCACAGGCGCGCGCATCACGCGTGGACCATCGCCGAGCTCGCCGCGGAAGTCGGCGTATCCCGCTCTGCGCTGGTGGCGCGTTTCACGCGTTACCTGTCGGATCCGCCGATGGCGTACTTGACGGGATGGCGATTGCGTCTGGCTGCCCAGGCGTTGACGTCGTCGCCGAAAGGAGTGGCGGACATCGCGGCCGCCGTAGGCTACGAGTCGGAGGCGGCATTCAATCGAGCCTTCAAGCGTGCCTTTGGAGCGCCGCCAGCGCAGTATCGACGCCAAAGCAGGCGTCCTGACAGCTCGCCGGCGTCGGCACGATTGCAGGCGTGAGCCAGCTTTTCACGCCGTGCGGAACTAGGCAGCCCCGGACCGTCATCGCACAGATCCGAGATATTTGTCGAACCAGCCAAGCACTTCCCGGACGACCTCATTGCGAGCAACCATCGCGTAGTGCGCCGTGTCCAGGAGGACACGTCGCTTGTCCGTTTCAGCTGTTCCGAACGCGTCGAACAACGGTTTCTGTGCAGTGTTTATCGGCAGAACGAAATCGTACCGGCCATTGATCATCAGGACCGGGATCTTGACGCGTGGCGCGAAATTGATGGGATCCGCTTCCGGACGGCTGCGCCCGGGCGGAAATGCACCGTCGGCGAGCACCGCGGCCTTCACGCGGCTTTCGACCGCGAGGAATGGTCCGAACATCCCGCCCAGGCTGGCGCCATAGTAGCCGATGCGGTCGGCGCGGATGTCAGGTCGCGTCTCGAGGTAATCGATCGAGCGGCCCAGATCCTTGACGCGCATGATCGTGAGATCCCTGAGCGCGATGTCAGAGCTCGGGACGGGCATCCTGCGCTCGTAGGTGCCCTGATAGACGGGATACATCACCGCGCGGCCGCTCTTGATGACGAAGTCCAGCCATTCCATGCAGATCAGATTCGCGCTCGACGGCGGCTGACTGGCCGATGCCCATGGGAAGAAGAGGACGGTCTCGTACGGCGGCTGCGTTGACTTCGGCAGAAAGAGGTAGGCCGCCATCCGCTCGTTCCCGTAGGCTGCACGAAACGTCACCTTCTCTTTGCGCCAGGCCGGCGGCGTCGCGTCAACCGATTCCACTCGCGAATCCAGCCCGCTCCGCTCGTAGAGATACATTGAGCGGTAGATATCGAAGACGTCATCAGGAACCGGCTTTTCGATGGTGTAGTCGCGCGTCTGCTGGATCAGCGGCGCCGTGAAGTGAGCCGGCGGGGGTTGGGCGTACCGCACGCAACGAAACCCATTCTGCGCGGAGCGATCCAGAGGAGGCCGGCGATCGAGTTCCCCAAACGCGAAGCGCTCATCGTCCCACGCGCCGCCGAGGATGTAGCGGGTCCCTTCGCGCGCCTCGTTCCAGCACCACTCCCTGACATTGCCCGCCATATCGGATGTGCCGAACGGGCCGAGGCCGGGATACTGGCCGACTGGAACCGGTCCCGTCCCGCCAAAATTGCTCAGCGGCACGACCATGGGCGCCAGCCACGCGAGCGCGGCCCTCTGCCAGTGGTGGATGGTCGGCAGGCTCTTGCCGGCAAATTCGGCAAACGCGGCGGCCTCGTACCAACTGACGCCATGGACCGGGTAGTCGTCCTGACCCGCCGGGTATGTTCCCCCTTCCCAGGTCGCAGGCCCTGGCCTGCCGGTGGCATCGCGAAACAGCTGCGTCGCGCTCTCCCATGTCAGCTCCCGTTCGTCCTGCACGAACGGTTGCTTCCAGTAAGCGCGGTTGGAATAGCCGCCGCGGTCGACAAATTCCTTGTACTGCCGGTTGGTGACCTCGTACTTGTCGATGAAATAGCCATCCATCGCAAAATGTCGGAATCCAGTGCTGGCGATTGCGGATTCGCCGGCAGGAACCAGCACCATTCCCGACGGACGTTCGCCCGGTTTCCCGAGATCGAATCGAATCCGGTCACCGTAGACGCCCATCTCCGGCTCGACTTTCTGATCGTGCAAGTCGCGGTTCCACTTGACCAGGACGGAGTCGAGCGTCTCGTACCCGTCCTTCACGACCTGCACGCGCAGCACACCGATGGGAATCCGGACATGGGTGAGCGGCGATCGACCAAGAAGCTGCCACGGTGTATCGGGCGATGAATAGTTCTTCCAGCGGATCTCGGCGCCCGGTGGCGTCGTCTCGATGTCAACGACGGAGGACATGGCCACCCACTGTTCATCGGCGACCGCGCGACCTGCCGACTTGGCCTTGATGAACGCTGACGTAAACTCGTTGTCGCGAATCAGACGGGCGACGTCGCTGGCGATGCGCTGGTGCTCGCGCTGAACGCTTGCGAATCGGTACACACCGCTGGCGGTGAGCGCCAGCACCGTCAGTGCCACCGCGACTGCAGTGCGGCCGCGCAGCGCTGCCGGGATCGGCACCGCAGCGCTCGTTCGCGTGGCGGCACGGGCGTCCGCTTGGAGCGCCTCGAGCTCCCGAGCGAGCTCCGCGGCCGACGAGTAGCGATCGTCCCGTTTCTTGGCGAGCGCCTTCAGGACGATGCGTTCGAGCTCGGGCGGGATATCCGCACGCAGCTCGCGAGGCCGCTTTGGCTTGTCGTGCACCACCTCGAATAGAACGGCCGTAGCGTTGGTGCCGGCAAACGGCAGCTGACCTGTGACGATTTCATACAACATCACGCCTATCGCCCACAGATCGGCTCGCACGTCCACGTCCTGACCGAGGGCCTGCTCGGGTGACATGTACGCGGGCGTTCCGCGCGCAACGGCTACACCGCTCAACGTCGCGTCGGAAAGCGTCGCCAATCCGAAGTCGATAATCTTGGCCACGCCGTCTTCGGTGACGATGATGTTGGACGGCTTGATGTCGCGGTGAACGATGCCCCGTGAGTGGGCCTTCGCGAGGCCGTGGACGACCTGGATCGCGATGGCGATCATTTCATCGAGGCTCGCGCCGCTGGCGATCTTCTCCTTGAGCGTCTCGCCAGCGTAATACGCCATCGCGATGAAGGTTTGGCCGTCGGAGGTTTCGTCGATGTCGAAGACAGCGCCGATGTTGGGGTGGTCGAGAGCGGAGGCCGCCTTCGCTTCTCGGACGAAGCGCTGGCGCTCCCCGTCGCTCATACTCAGTGCGGCGGAGAGGAACTTGAGAGCGACGACGCGATCGAGTTTGAGATCGCGCGCGCGATACACCACGCCCATGCCACCGCCGCCGATCTTCCCGAGCAGTTCATAGTGGGAAACGGCCGATTCGGACATGTTCGCAGGTCACAGCGATTATACCCACGCCAGGCCTCAGACCTGCACGAACCGCGGTGGCTACAACCGGAAGCGCTCTGATTTCACGCGCCCTTTGCCGTCCCACACCTCGAAGAGATAAAGTGTGCCTTCTTCGGGCGCGTCGTCGGAATCCGTGGCACCCACGCTCGGATGGTGGTGCCCTCGCCTCGCCTCGCTTTGACCGAGATTCCGCCGTTCACGAGATTCAACCGCTCCTGCATGGCGAGAAGGCTCAATGCTGAGCCTCGCATCGCTCTGCTCGCGTCGAATTCGATGCCATCGTCCACGATCGTCAATCTAACCCGATCAGCATCTCCGTCGAGTTCAACGACAACGCTGCGTGAACCGGAATGATCCACGGCGTTGTGAAGCGCCTCTTCCAAAACTCTCAGCAGCGCGAGCGCCGCGGAGTGTGGAACAGCGTCCACGCTTCCCTCTTGATGCACGCCGATTTCGACGCCCCGTTGTGACGCGATCTGGCGACAGAATGCGTCGACCGTACGGCCAAGGCCGAGCAGTTCGAGCTTCGACGGGTGAAGGCGACGAGAGAGCGCCTGCCCGGAGAACGCCACGTCGGCTGCCTGTTTACTGATGTCGAGAAGCCGATCAGCGGACTCGCGGGGTGCCTCGCACGCGAGATCCTGTAACTGTATCGACAAGGCAACGACCCTTTGACACAAGTCTTCGTGCAGCTCATGAGCGACCTGAGCACGTTCGTCATCTTGCGCCTTCATAAGGGTGCGACTCAGCTCGGCGAGCGCGGTTTCCGCACGCCGCAGCTTTCGGCGATTGACGACTAATCCGACAATGAGAAAGGTCTCGAGCAAACCAACGGAGACGGCGCTGAGGATCGTCCACTTGTACCGATTCCAGACACTCGGTTCGCGAAATTGGATGAGACTGCCCGAAGGAAGTCGCGACTCGGGAATCTGCCAGCGGTGCAACTC
>JBKPTT010000156.1:0-7162 GCA_046735635.1 Acidobacteriota bacterium
GCTGTTCGACAAGACCTGCGAGAAGGCCCAACAGAAACAAGAACATTCCCTGATCGTCCGCGCGGTGTGCTCCGCGGCAAATCAAGACGTCCGACGGTGGGTGACGGGTTGGGACGGAAGACCGGTCCACGAGCGTGGACGCAAACCAGCGGGCACCCACCGTTCGAAGCAGATAACGGAACCATCATGGCGTGCAAGAAGTTCGTCCCGATCGCCCAAGCAGCGGACAAAGGCATCCTGACGATGGAGGAGTTTCGCACGAGCGTAAAGGAGATCTACGAACTGGCGCAAACACAACCGGCATCGACTGTCGCTGCACGAACCGAGCGACTCTTGGCGATCGTAACGACGGGCGGGTCCGATAACGAGTTGAAAGAGGCGTTTCTCGGTTTGATAACAGCCTGTGGTGAGGCGGTCGATCCGATTGGCTCGCCGAACTGATGCGGCGGCATTTAATCGGAGAGGAATCTGACGATGCGGATTGAAGCGGGTCGCGTGGATCGACGCCATCGCTCATCAGATGTAGACACGCGAACCGACTGGAGCCGACGGTGAAGGCCTGTCCCTACTGTGCGGAAGCAATTCAGGATAAAGCCATCAAATGCCGGTTTTGTGGAAGCGCCATTCTGCCCGTGGCGCCGGCGGCGCCACCGCCGTCAACGAGTTTCGTCGCGCAGGGATTAACGGTCAACGAACACATCGTCTTTTATACAAAACTCCATCGAGTGATATTCATCACGCCACTCGCGTGGGGAACGCTCGGGTTGGTGTCCGTGCTTGGATCCGTAACGACCGACGCATCTGCCGTAAACGATAGCTGGGTCGCCAGTGCACCTGGGCTGGTCATTGCCCTGCTGTCACTCATGTGGCTGACAGTCCGATATGTTGAATACCGCACATCGGAATTTGCAATTACCACGCAACGAATCGTCCTTAAAGTCGGCGTGCTCAAGACACGTTCCCTGGAACTGCTGCTCCCACAGATCGAGGGAATTGCCGTCGAACAATCACTCGTTGGCCGATTTTGGGATTACGGGACGCTGGTCGTGGGCGGCACCGGAGGTACGAAAGAATCGTTCAAGCGAATCGCGCATGCATTGGAATTCCGACGACGGGTACAGGAACTCGCAACGGCGCGTCAGCGCGGCTAATATGGCGACGGCGTCGATCAGTCGTCGTTGAGGACCGCCAACGATCCGATGCATTTTATCGAGACGCGTGACGGATTGGCGATCTCAACCTCGAATGACCACTGCACGAACGATCGCGGGTCTGGCCAGCCCATCGTCGATGGTCACCGGCTTCGATAACCCGGTGGTCGTTGTGCCGTTTCGCCGTTGAATCGCCGCAAAACTGGCGATCACAAGCCTGAGAGCCTGTAACAAAACTCCACCCAGCGTGAACCCGTAGTGCCTCCGCTACCTCGTCGGCACGAGGCGTTTCAGCTCCTCGAACCAGGGTCGAAAATCACGCGGCCTCATGATCTAGCAACCATGGCCGCTGGCGCGTGTTCGACGCGGTAGCCGAGTGCTCGCAGTTCTCGGATCACCTTTGCGGCTCGTCTCTGCGCACGCGCTTTCGTCACGCCAGGTCTCCGTTCTTCGTACGTGACGCCTCCATGACGGTGAAGGTCAGCTGCCGCAGCGGCTTACGCTCAATTCTTAAAAAGCATCGAGCGAATTCGCTACGACGGCGGATGGACGGATGCCTGCACGTTCGTGCACGCATTAGGGGGACAGCCGCCGTTGAACGAACTGATCTGTTCGTTGATCAGTCCGGGAATCGCCGGCCCATGGTTCCTCACAACCACATGGATCTCCGCCCCTCTGGGATTAAGGAGACCGGGTCCGGCAATGACACCATCGGTATCGCCGACGTTGCGCCGGCCGGCAAGATTGTCAGCATCGCCATCACCCACGACGTGACCCGCGGCGTACATGACTGAGGAATTGACAGCGGCCCGGCTGAGATCCCCAAAGCCGCACTTAGCTCCAGGCGCCTGCGGGGGCGCGGGGCCCAGGCACGCACTGCGATTATTGAACACGATAAACCACATTGTGTAGGCGTTCCCGGCCGTGAGCCCTGACGTATGGAATGCTGCGGTGACGCCGCCGTCATTTCTGATGAGCAGTGACGACGATCCGGGAATGATCGAGCCACCGATCCAGAACACGGGTTTCGTGTCGCGGTCGGCGGCGGATTGCGCAGTCAAGGCGCTCGACGACGACGAGCCATTGACGGTGGGGGTCGAGAGCACCCGATCGGGAGCCGCGAGGGGCTGACTGGAACAGCCGACGGAGAGCGCTGCGACAAACACGCTCAGGACAAGAATCAGCACCGAATAACGCGACATATGACCTCCTCTCAGAATGATTTCGAAACGCGAACACCGCGTGACGGAACCTGACGTCGCAAACCTCGTTGCCGAATAAGCCCGGAACCTAAACGGATGAGACAGGAGACTCGGCTTCTATCACTGCGGTAGCAGCCCTGCAAGACAAAAAGTACGAACGCGCGGGGCTAATGAGTTAGACAAAGGAAATCTGACCGGGGCGCCGCCTTTAAGCGCGCCCGGCGGTACTTACCGCCCCAGGTCGCGGCGGATTTCGGTGACGAATGCGTCGGGTGGACACGGCTTCGGCACGAACCTAGGTGACCGACGACGGAGTGATCACTGGCTTTGTTAGCCGGTGATCACACGATCACAGGTCTGTGCAGCCGACCGTCGATGATCGCTGGCTGTGTTAGCGGGTGATCAGGCGATCATTGGTCGCCGATGGTCGGCGATCACTAGCTCTGGCAGGTTGCTCGATCAATCAGCTCTTCGAATTTCCCGGATGCCATAACCCAGGTGCCGGCGGAGTAATGTGCGCAAGGTGACGCCATCCGCGTACCCGACACGTGCGGCAATTTCGTCGACGCTTTCATTACCCGTCTTCAGCAGATGGACAGCGCGTTCCACACGTAAGCTCTGAAAATACGACAACGGCGATTTCCCGAGGACCGTCTCCATGCGGCGCGCGAGCGTTCGCTTGCTGGTGGCGACGGCTTTCGCCGCCTCGTCAAGTGAGAACCCGTGGGCAAGCCTCGTGCGAGCCCACCGTTCGAATCGTTCGACGAGCGGGTCGTTGTGAATCAGATGATCGGTCAGCACATAGGCCGACTGAGACGGCCGCGAATCGACGATTAAGTATCTTGCTGTCAGGGCGGCGAGTTTCGGGCTATGTTGCCGGATCAGCCACAGCGCCAGATCCATATGACTCAGTGCCGCCCCGGCGGTGACGACGTCGCCTGATTTGACGAGCATGTGCGATTCGTCGAGGCGCACTTCCGGATAGCGACTTCGAAAGAGTGGCGCGAGCCACCAAGTGGTCGTCGCGTCGTGGCCATTGAGCAGGCCCGTCTCGGCAAGCACGAAAGTTCCAATACATGCCGCGGCCATCGCTGCTCCCCGATCGGCCAACTGCTGAAGCACCACCGTCGCATCGCGGATGTCGGGGCGCTCGAGCGCTCGCTGTAGCGCATCCGGCATCTTGAAGCCAATCGCCGGCACCACCACGCAATCCGGAGCCCGCTTTCCCAAGGGGCGAACGGGAACTGTGAACCCTTGCGACGTCTTCACGTTCTTCCGCACACCGATGACGGTGACCTCGAATCGGGAGGACGACCAACCGGACACATCGGCAAGTTCGTTGGCGGTCTGAAAGGCGTCGAGCACCGTCGCGAGGCCGGTGTCGAAGACGTTGTCCAGGGCCAACACGGAAATCCTCATGGCAAGAACGGTATCAACTATGGCGCTCTTGTCAATAGCTCTCAAGGAGCCTCGCGACTAATCTCCTGATCCTGATGAGGATTTCAGAGTGGAACCCTCGAATTCAAGGAGATGCGTTATGAAGCTTGCATTGTTCGCTCGTCTCGAAGCCAAACCGGGCAAGGAGAAAGACGTCGCCGACTTCCTGCGGCAGGGCCTGGCTCTCGCCAACCAGGAAGCGACCACGCTCATGTGGTTCGCGCTGCGGCTCGGACCCAGCACGTTCGCGATCTTCGATGCGTTCAGCGACGAGGCCGGACGGCAGCGCCATCTGAGCGGACCCATTGCGCAGGCGCTGATGGCGCAAGCGCCAATGCTATTCGCGACGCCGCCGGCGATCGAGCCGCTGGAGGTCCTGGGCGCCAAGCTGCCGGCGTAACGGAAACGTTCGCCGGGTAGTGGGTATGGCGTCGATCGCGCGCGTCGATTCGTTCAGCGATAGACAAGCGCGTGATCGTCGCCGTGCCGCTCTGGCGACTCAACGCGAAAGGAACAACACCATGTCAGCGCTTGTTAGCTCCAGAGAACAGATCGCGCCATCGTTCACAGGACGTCTGCTTCTCCCCGCCGATGCGGACTACCATGAATTCCGCCGGGTCCACAACGGCCTGATCGACAAGTACCCGGCGCTCATCGCTCGCTGCGCCGGTGTTGCCCATGTCGTCGACGCCGTGAAACTGGCCCGCACGCTCGGCCTCGAGATCGCCGTTCGCGGCGGCGGGCACAATGTGGCGGGACACGGCACGATCGATGATGGTCTCCTGATCGACCTCTCGCCCATGAAGGGGATTGATGTCGACGCACGTTCTCTGACCGTCCGCGCCGAGGGCGGCGTCGTGTGGAAGGAACTCAATCGAGAGACGCAGCTCCACGGTCTCGCCACGACCGGAGGAGTCGTCAGCAGCACCGGGATTGCCGGATTGACCCTCGGCGGCGGAATCGGCTGGTTAATGCCCAAATACGGCCTTGCGCTCGACAACCTACGGTCGGCCGATCTCGTCATCGCGGATGGCACAGTGCTCCGCGCCAGCAGGGATGAAAATCCGGATCTCTTCTGGGCCATTCGAGGAGGGGGTGGCAACTTCGGGATTGCGGTGTCGCTCGAATACAACCTGCACCCGGTCGGACCAATGATCACGGGAGGCGTCATGGCGCATCCATTCGGAAGAGCAATCGACATGTTGTCGTTCTTCCGCGATGCCTGTGCTGATCTGCCCGACGAGATGATGCTGGTTGCGGACCTGCAGACCGCGCCGGACGGATCGAAGATCGCCGCCATTGTCGCCGCCCACTCCGGATCTCTTAGGGAAGGGGAGGCGGCGGTGCGGCCGCTCAAGGCCTTCGGTCCGGCCGCGATGGACGCACTCGGCCCGATCGGATACAGCACGCTCAACACGATGCTGGATCCCGCATTTCCCAAGGGGGCGCGCAATTATTGGAAGGCGCAGCTGCTCACCGATCTCAGCGATGGCGCCATCGAGACGCTCGTACGATCGTTCGACACATGCCCTTCCCCGATGAGTCACATCATCATTGAGCATCTACACGGCGCGGCAACCAGAGTGCCTGTTGCGAGCACCGCGTGCACGCTCCGGACGGCGGGGTTCAACGTCATCATCGCCTCGCAATGGGCGCACGCCGACGAAACAGAACGAGGTATTGCCTGGGCGAAAGAGACCTTCTCGGCTCTCGCACCCTATCTTGGCCCAACTCGTTATGTGAACTATTTGGAAGGCGATGCGTCTAATGCGGCGGCTGTGGTCTACGGACCGAACCTTCGGCGCTTGCAAGATCTCAAAACAAAGTGGGATCCTGACAACCTATTTCACCAGAATGTGAATATTCTGCCTCGGTGAAACGGTTGTACATCCGTCATGCGTTGTGACCCACAGGGCGTCGCGATTGCGAAGGACACATCACACGAACACGAGCGCACGCAACATGGATCTGGAAAGCGATCACCGGCTTCATCGGCGGTGATCGCTGGCTCTCATAACCGATGATCGTCGTCCCATTTCGCCTTTGAATCGCCTCAAAATTGGCGATCACAGGCCCGAGTGACCGGTCAACGAGCGATCACTGGCTTTGACAACCGCTCGTCCAATCGCTTCACCTTCGCCCTGCCAAAACAACTTTCCTACCGGCTTGAACAGAGCGAATGTGTGCTCCGACACTCGTTGGAGCATTCACTCATGCAGATCGCACATTCTGTCAGTGACGCGGCTATTCGGGCGGAACTTCCTGGGTTTGCAACGCCTCAATCGTCGGCACCATCGGTTGTGACCTTAGGGACACTCATCGATGCATACCTGCAGGAATACGAAGTGCGTCAATTCCGACTGGACATAGGTCGTGGCCGTGCAGCTCACTTGCGCGCCTATTTTGGTGAGGCGTGTCCGGTTGCCGAAATCACCACCTGGCGTATTCGTGAATATCAGATTGCGCGTCGACAGGCTGGCGCCGCGTCAGCAACGATCAATCGAGAGACTTCTGCGCTTAATCGGATGTTTCGAATTGTGGTGCAGTGGGGGTGGCTAACTGCGGGTCCGATTTTTCCTGGCCGATTGCGGGAAAGTCCACCACGCCAAGGTTTCTTCGAACATACCGAATACTTGGCCGTTCGTCGCCATTTGCCTTTGCCGTTTCGCGATGTTCTGGACTTTGCGTATTACTCAGGATGGCGCAAACGGGAAATCCTTGAATTGAGGTGGGATGAAGTAGATCTCGAGGGCGAGGTGATTCGCCTCGCCCCTGCTCGCTCGAAAACGGGCCTCGGACGGGTTCTCCCACTCTCACGACCACTCGCTGCCGTCCTAAAACGTCGCCAAACTCGCCGACGAAAAGCCGTTCCGTTTGTATTCCAACGAGACGGCGTACCAGTGCGAGTCTGGCGAATAGCCTTCCGCGTCGCCTGCGAGAAAGCCGGGATTCCCACTCGAATTCTTCACGACTGTCGCAGAACGGCTGCTCGAAACCTCGTACGCGCCGGCGTTCCAGAGCGCGTCGCCATGATGCTCACAGGTCACAAGACGCGATGCGTCTTCGACCGTTACAACATCGTGAATGAACGAGAACTCTTTTCAGCAGGGGAACAGCTAGCTCAGTACCTTGCTCAAAAAAACGCGGCGTCGAACGCCGGGACACGCCGGCGTTCGTAGAAATTTGCGACCACCGCCTCGTTATCGCAATCCGCGAGCATCAGTCGCATCGCGTCAGGAGTTTTCATCCGACTCCATTGCCCGGGTACGGAAACTACTCGGCTTCGGCAGCGTCGGATCAACCCATTTCCGCATACCGAGATCGCAGATTGCATAGCCCCAATTAATGAGTCGCTCCTGAAGCACTGCGTCC